>JAGQOS010000009.1 GCA_020427265.1 Planctomycetales bacterium | reverse complement strand
AGCACGCCGGGACCTCGCTCGTCGGCCAATGCGCCGAGACATCGCCCCAAATGGGGATAGCGATGGGGAAACGAAACCCATCATTTTAAAGCACGTATCCCGGCCGTCAATGCGGTCGCACGGTCGAAAGCGACGGCTGAACAATCGGCAACACGTCGTCCTGGTCGTCGGCGGCATATTCGACAAGCACCGACATGGCCGCCTTTTTATTTGTGAGCAAATAGACGAGCGAACGCCAAGCGGTGTCCTCGCGCTGGTACTGGATGCCGACCCGGAGGGCCGAAAAATTTCCAATCGTCAGCGACGCCGGCTTCGTCACGTCGACCGCCTGCCCGCCCGCCTTGCGTATCTCGGCAACAGCCAGATCCGCAACCAACTTAAGTGCGTTCGGCTCATTCCCCTCCTTCAGAGGGCCTCCGAGATCGGACGCGACCATCACGAAACCCAGGGCATGGCGGAGCGTCGCCGTGCGGACATCCGCACCTTGGTCGTCAACGACCGAGAATCCTCGGTGATAATCGAAAGCCACCGTATTCAACTCGAGTGGCTGATATTGCGCGACACGGAGAGCAACTTGATACTTTTCTCCGCCGCTGAGCTTGCTAGTCAATTCCTGAAAAGCCCCCAGTTCAATAACAAAATTCTCGCCATTGATCAGCAACTCATACCGGCGCGGTGGACTCGCAGACGGCGATTGAGCCGCAGCAATCGTCGTCGAACTCGCCAGAGCGAGCATTGCCAACAATATCGATGGCAGCGGTATTTGGATAGGAAACATCGCGACTACCTTCGATTAACCGGTCGCCAAAAGATAGAAGAATACGCTTCACACAGATATTCACGGCTATCCTAACTAGGCTATCAGACGCAGTGAAAACGATCCACTTCCAGCCTGGCAAACCGCGTTACCTACTGGATAATAAACGGCGTTCGTGGCAAGATAGCGACTACTCGGCAATTCGGCCGGGTTCCGGAACTTCCGCCGCCAATTCCGCCGAGCTATTAGAATCCACATGGCCACGAGCAACCGACTGGCGATTGTCCTTGCAGCCGGCAAGGGCACTCGAATGGAATCAGATTTACCCAAGGTTCTGGTCGAAATCTGCGGTCGGCCCATGATCGACTTTGTGCTCGACGCGCTGCGAAAAGCAGGCGTGAACCGAGTCGTCGTGGTCGTTGGCTATCGTAGCGACGATGTCCGCGCGCATCTTAAGGGATACGGCGACGTGACCTTCGTCGAGCAAACCGAGCAATTGGGCACGGGACATGCCGTCATGGTCTGCCGCGATGAACTCGTGGACCATAACGGCCCGGTGGTAATTGTGGCCGGCGATTCACCTTTGACCCAAAGCAGTTCGATCGAATCGCTTTTCGTCGCCTTTGAGAAAGAGAAGCCCGCTTGCATTTTGGGCACGACTTACGCCGACGACCCGACAGGCTTGGGGCGTATTGTCCGCGACGACAACGGCGAATTCGTTGGCATTGTCGAACAGAAAGACGCGACGCCCGAGCAGCAGGCCATTCGCGAAGTGAACATGAGTACCTATGTATTCGACTGCCGGCAGTTGCTCGACGTGCTCGCTCAATTGACAACCAACAACGCGCAGGGCGAATACTACATAACCGATGGCCCCGGCATTCTGCGATCGGCCGGCCAAACCGTTTTAGCGTTGCCGGTACTCAAACCGTGTGAAACGCTCAGTATCAACAACATGGCTCAATTGGCAGTGGCCGAGCAAGAGTTGGCCAAACAACTTGGGGGCGGCGCGAAACCATGAACGACCTGAAAATCTTCGCTGGCCGGGCCAATCCCGCCTTGAGCGCCAAGATTTGCGATTACATCGGAATCCCAAGTGGGAAAGTTTCCCTGGGAAATTTTCCCGACGGCGAGATCTCGTGCAAAATCGATGAAGACATTCGCGGTCGCGATGTCTTTCTGATTCAGCCCACCTGCCCACCGGTAAACGACAATATCATGGAATTGTTGGTCATGATCGATTCGTGCAAGCGCGCCAGCGCCGAGCGAATAACGACCGTGATTCCGTATTTTGGCTATGCTCGGCAAGACCGCAAGGACGAAGGCCGCGTTCCAATCACGGCCAAATTAGTCGCCAATATCATCACACGCGCCGGCGCCGACCGCGTGGTGACGATGGACTTGCATGCGGCACAAATACAGGGTTTCTTCGATGTTCCGGTCGATCACCTCTACGCCGCTCCGGTGCTGAACGACTATATGGCCCAATTGGGTTATCAGCGCGACGATTACGTGGTTGTCAGCCCCGACGAAGGCAGCATCAAACGCGCCCTGGGGCACGCCAAGCGATTGGGAGGAAGCGTTGCGATTGTCGACAAACGCCGCAGCAGCGCGGAAGAGACACATCAGGAAAATATCATCGGTGGTTCGATCGACGGCAAAGTGGTGCTAATGTTTGACGACATGATCAGCACGGCCGGCTCGATCGTGGGAGCTGCAAATTTATGCAAAACCGCCGGGGCGCGGGAAATCTACGTGGGCGTTACCCACCCTGTATTCGCTGGCCCAGCGATCGAGCGATTGAACGCTTCGCCGATCACCGAGATGGTCTTCACCGACACCATTCCACTGGCAAATCCATCGCTGCTTCAGCAAACTCACCCTAAATTCACAGCGTTAACGGTCGCCCCCCTTCTCGGCGAGGCAATCAAGCGGATCCACCGTAATGAGTCGGTTAGCTTCCTGTTCAAATGAGCCGCAGGTTTTTGGGGTTGAATTTCGGCCTCGATCGTGAAAAAATCTTGGATTCTGCACATCAGATGCATCCCACCTTGGGAACGGCCTCTGGGGCGTGCCAGATCGAAAACCACGGCGGTATTAGGGCAACGACGCCCGAAATTGAACTCAACCGGAGCAGCGGCGAACAATTGCTGCGAATACTTAGGAATTTCGTGAAATGTCGGAAGTTGAAGTCATTGAATCGGAAGCACGCAGCTCGTTGGGCAAACGTAATACGCGTCGATTGCGGAAAGCTGGAAAACTACCTGCCGTCCTGTACGGGCATGGCCAGGAAGTCGTCCACCTGTCGCTCCCGTCGGATCAGTTTGCTCGTCTGATACGGCACGGCGGCAAAGTTTGCGAATTGCGCGGAGCGGTAAGCGAAAGCGCTTTGATTACGGAATTGCAGTGGGACACGCTGACATCGGATGTTCTGCACGTCGACCTAATTCGTGTTTCGTCTGACGAGCGTATCGAGGTTGAGGTGCCTATCGCCACGCGTGGCGAAGCTCCTGGCGCCAAGGAGGGCGGCGCGGTCCACTTACATGCGCATTCCGTTCTCGTAGAAACCGCCGCCATCTCGGTGCCCGAAGTTTTGCATTTGAACATTAACGATTTGCATCTCGGTGGAGAACTGACGGCGAAAGACATTGAAGACCTGCCCGCCGGTGCGAAAGTGCTTACTGACCCAGATCTGGTTCTCGTCGATTGCACAGAAGTTGTGGAAGCGGCCGAAGAGGAAGCAACAGATGGATCGGCGGAACCGGAAGTCATCGGCCGTGCCGCTGAATCGGAGGGTGAAGGCGAGTAGCCCTTCGTTAGATCGATCGCATGAAACTTGTTGTGGGGCTGGGAAATCCCGGCAAGAAGTACGAGGCGACTCGTCATAACATTGGATTTGATGTACTAAACCATTTTTCCCAATTGCATGGAGCGACTGGACGGACAAAAAAATTCGAGGGTGAAATCGCACAGGTCCAAGTCGTTGGAATGTCGGTTTTGCTGCTGTGGCCGCACACATTTATGAATCTCAGTGGCGCGAGCGTTCGCAAAGCCGCTGATTTTTACAAAGTGGCCAGCAGAGATATCCTCGTCGTCTGCGACGACTTTAATTTGCCGCTCGCCAAGCTCCGATTTCGCCCTCAAGGGTCATCGGGCGGGCAGAAAGGTTTGGCAGACATTTTACGACAGGTTGGCGTCGATCAGATCGCGAGGTTGCGCGTCGGCGTGGGCCCGGTTCCCGAACAATGGGATCCTGCTGCATTTGTGCTAGGACGATTCAATAAGGCTGAACAGGACGAAATTCTACCAGCGATTCGAAAGGCGTCTGACGGCATTGCCACCTGGATCGACCAAGGAATTGACGCTTGCATGAACCGGTACAACGGCTAAGTTTGCTGCGAAACAGGACGAAAATAAAACAAATCACGGTAAGTTCGCGAAAAGAAGCGGCTTCAAGGCATCAAATTTCGGGAGTCAATTAACGTGGCGATTAACGCGTACGAAGGAATGTTCATTCTGGATTCGAACCGCTTTGCGCGCGATCAGGCGGCGGCGGTAAAATGGATCCAAGATCTCATTGAGTCCGCTGGCGGCGAAGTCCTTGTCAGTCGACTGTGGGATGAGCGTCGGCTCGCTTATCCAATCAACGGGCATCGCAAGGGCACCTACTGGTTGACCTATTTTAAGATCGACGGCACGAATCTCGCCGGTATGACGCGAGAATGCGAAATCGGCGACCTGGTGCTTCGGCACCTATTCCTGAAGATTCATCCCGCCGTGATCGATGCGTTGGTAGAACACGCTGCATCGTCGGCCAAAGCGACCTCGCCAAAGGCCGAGTCGTCGAAGTCTGAGGATGATGACGACGACGACTCCGATTCGAATGAAGTCAGCAACGACGCGGAGTCGGAAGCCGAAACTGTAGCCGAAAGCACTTAGTCCGCGGCCGATTAAGGAGCGGAGGAACAGGATTATGGCCAGTTTCAATCGAGTCGTGCTTGTGGGAAATCTTACGCGCGATCCGGAACTGAGATATCTCCCCAGCGGAATGGCGGTCAGCGATATTGGCCTGGCCGTTAATGACCGCATCAAACGCGAGGGCGAATGGGTCGACGAAACGACGTTCGTCGATATCACCCTGTGGGGGCGCACGGCGGAAGTCGCCAATGAGTATACGAGCAAAGGCTCCATGGTACTGATCGAGGGACGATTGAAACTCGATCAATGGGAAAAGGACGGACAAAAGCGGTCGAAACTTAAAGTCATCGGCGAGCGCATGCAAATGCTCGATCGAAAAGGGGCCGGTGGCCCCGCACCCAAGTCGAACACTTCCGAGAGTGGCTCGCGATCCGAAGCGTCCGTCGGCGGACCACCTGCTCCACCCGCCGAAGACGACATTCCGTTCTAAATGGTCAGTGTTCCGGGGCGACTCGAGCAGACAAACCTGAGACAGAACTAACATTCTTTCCTAGCAATCCATTACGGCGAATACCCATGAGTGCAACGAAAGCGAAGCGAGGTCGCCGAGCGGCCAATCGTGGCCCTAAACGACTTCCACGCGGCGCCAACGGCGGCATCGAACTGCTGTTGATCCATAATGTAGAATTTCTCGGCAAGCAAGGCGACGTCGTGTCGGTTCGCCCGGGTTACGCCAAGAACTATCTGCTTCCGCAGGGATTGGCAACCATCGCTAGCGATCATCACAAGCGGATGGTTGAAAAACATCGTGAGAAATTGCGCGAAATCGAGCGTTCGCGTGTCTCGCAGTTGCAGTCGTTTGCCGACGAATTGGCCAAGCAAAGTGTCACGATCGAGGCGAATGCCAATGATGAGGGTCACTTGTATGGCTCCGTCGGCCCGGCCGATGTTTCGGCGGCATTGAAAAAGATCGATTTCAATGTGACACCGGATCAGGTCAAGCTTGCCGGGCCGCTGAAGGAATTGGGGCTCTATACGGTGAAGATTCACGTCGCTGCCGAAGTCGATGCCGAACTGAAGGTTTGGGTCGTTCCTTCCGTTGCGGGCGACGACGACGCACCGGCGTCGGCCGAGTAACTTCGCGCTGCGCATCGCAGGTTCCCTCATCGCCGAATCCCACCCGGTGGAGGTGCGCGCCGAGTTCTGCATGGTAGTTGCACACGCCGATTGATGCGCGGTAAGTTGTCGAACTTGCGATTGTTCAAGCATCGTTTTTTCCGTTCCACAGCAGCGCGATCCGCTGCTTTCGTGGGGTAGCTGCAAGGAGGTTTCAGCATGGCCACGGCAAAATCGTCCTCGCCCAAGAAATCCCCCCCCAAACCGCTCGAATCCGATCTATTTGAACGGCAGCCGCCGTGTAATTTCGAGGCCGAGGAAGCCGTGCTCGGCAGCATCCTCTTGCTGCCCGAAGTCCTCGACGATGTTGCCCTGGTGTTGCATGCCGACGACTTCTACGACGAAGCCCATCAGCGTGTCTATCGCCATTTGTTGCGACTGCATGAATCGGGCAAGCAGATCGATCCGATGCTGCTCCTCGAGCAACTCAAGAGCGAAGGCGATTTCGACTTTGTCGGTGGAAGCGCGGCGGTCGCAAAAATCGCACGTTCCGTTCCCACGGCGGCGCACGCGGTTTACTATGCCGAAATTGTACGTGATAAAGCAATCGTACGCTCCTTGATCCGCTCAAGCACGGAAATTCTGCGCGATGCGTACGACGAAACGGTCGACCCGCGCGAAATGCTCAGCCGCGCCGAGGAAAAAGTATTCTCTGTCCTAGAGACCGGTGGAACCGGCCATCTTTCCGAAGTGCATGAAGTCCTCGCCGAGTCGCTGCTTCGTATCGATGCGCGAATGAAACGCGACGACGCGCTCGGCGGAATTGAAACCGGCTTTTTCGATTTCGACCAGATGACCGGCGGCCTGCACAAGTCGGAACTTCTCATTCTGGCTGCCCGCCCCAGTATGGGCAAAACCGCGTTGGCGCTGAACATCGCGGAGCATGCTTCGATTGAACAACAGGCCCCTACACTGTTTGTCAGCTTGGAAATGTCGGCCATCGAACTGGGTGACCGCCTGCTCTGTTCGGCGGCGCGCGTCAATAGCCATCGACTGCGCAACGGTACAATCTCGAATGAAGAGCGGCAGCATTTGGTGCAGAAGGCTGCCGAGATCGGGCATTCGCCTCTGTTTATCGACGATTCGCCCAGTAGAAACATGACCGAAATCTCGGCTGCTGCGCGCCGCTTGCAGCGTCGCTGCGGTCTGGGGCTAATCGTGATCGACTATTTGCAACTAATCGAACCGGACAACGCCAAGGATCCGCGTCAGGAACAGGTGGCGAAGATCGCACGCCGCCTCAAGGGTTTGGCGCGTGAATTAGAAGTGCCTCTTCTTTGCCTGGCGCAATTGAACCGGCAAGCAGAGCAAACGCGTGATAACAAACCGCGACTGAGCCACTTGCGCGAGTCGGGCTCGATCGAACAAGACGCCGACGTCGTCATGTTCGTTCATCGCGAAGAGTACTATCAAACTAACGAAGAGGATCGCGCGCGTTTTTCAGGCGAAGCGGAACTGATCATTGCCAAACAGCGAAACGGTCCCACCGGTGACGTGAAGCTGACGTGGCTGCGCGATTTTACACGATTCGAAAACGCCGCGGCCAAAGCTCACGAAGAATTTGCCGAGTATGGCTCTTTCTGAATTGTCGATTCGACGGCAACCACGGGAGCAGTCGCGGCCTTCACTTCGCGATCGCCTTGCTGCGAGCTTGCGACCGTTTCTTCCGCGTACTGGGAACGCGTCGCGGGACTCTCGATCTTAAGGCAATTGCGTCCGGCTTGCTTGGCTTCGTACAACCGCGCGTCGGCCCTGGCGAGCAACGACTCGCGACTATCGTTCTCCGCCACAAACGCTAACCCCATGCTGAACGTGATGGCGACCCGCTCGCCGTTCTGCGCAGCGCTAAAGTTGTGCGTTTCCGCGGCCTTATGGATGCGGCGTGCCAGGTCGATGGCCGCTTGCCGGTCCTCGCAGTCGATTAGCAGCGCGAACTCATCACCTCCAAAACGTCCGACAAAGTGCCGGTTTGCGAGATATCGCTTCATGAGTTCGCCCACGCCCTTCACGACCTGGTCGCCGGCTTGATGCCCGTGCGTATCGTTAATCCACTTGAAATGGTCAACATCGCACATCAACAAGGCAAACCACTCTTGCTGCCGATTCCAGCGAGAGAGACGGAAGTCGAGCGCCTCGTCGAACGCTTTGCGATTCCCAACCTGTGAAAGTTCGTCGGTCCGTGCTTCAACGCGTGTCTTGTCGAGTTCCTGGGCTTGCTGGGCCAGCGAGTATCTCGCACACGTCAAATCGTCTTCGAGCTTTTTATTCGACTTGATCACCTTTTGTACGTGGGTAAGCAGCAGGTCGCGAACTCCGCCCATCTCGTCCGATTTGGGAAGATTGTCGACCGTGCGCCCCATGTCGGCCAATTCGGTCTTATGGCCTTCGACGTCCTGTGACAACTCGTCGGCGCTCTCTAGCATGCTCGACAGCGCGCGGAGCACGGCTTCGCGCTCGTGCTTTACTTTCGACCGGCCCAAATAATAGCCGATCATGAAAATTGCGAGCGTGCAAGGCAACGCCAGGTAGGCTGCAATCGATTCGATTTCCACGTTCTGTTCGCGTCTTTAAAAAGATGGTGTCGTATCTAGAAGCGGTTAAGTCAATTTTGTAAAGATTTTGCGCTCGTCAAGTCCGCACCGACGGCATCGACTTCGGCTGCGGCGGCAAATATTTCACTCGCAAAGGTAACGTTGGGCAAGTCTCGGCTCGATTGAGCTGATCGCGGCGGCTCGGCAGCCGGCCGGGCGAAGAAGTAGCCTTGAGCGAAATCGGCGCCATGTTCACAGGCCCAACGCCATTCGCTTTCGGTCTCTACCCCCTCGGCAACCGTGCGAACTCCCAAGTCTCGCGCCAATTCGAGCAGCTTGCCTGTCACATGCGCCTTGTAGGTGTCGCGGTCGACATTGCGAATCAACCCCATGTCGAGCTTAATGAAGTCGGGCTTAAGAATCGCGATGAGATTCAAGGAGTTGTAGCCGGCGCCCACATCGTCGAGCGCAACGCGACAGCCAGCCATCCGAAAATGCTCGGCAATGTCGATCAAACTGTCCGTGTCTGAGATCTCTTCGCTTTCGACGACTTCAAAGACAAAATTCTCTGTCGGAATCGCCGACGATAGCACAGCCCGAAGCGTGCTCTGCAGCGACTTGTGCGGACTATCAATCGACCGTGGGTTGAAGTTGACGAAGACACAACTGCTAAGCGCTCGCACCGACGCAGACTGAATCGCCGTGAGCCGCGCTTCGCTATCCAGACGGTCTAACAGATTGGCGCCACGGGCGGCGGCATAAAGTCGATCCGGCGTGATCAGGTTGCCCTCTTGATCCTGCCCTCGCAGCAGGCACTCGTAGGCAAACACTGTCTCTGGATTCCTGGTACGAACAATGGGCTGAAAGTGCGTGATCAGCCTTTGTCCACCTATTACCTCATTAAGCCATTGGCCGTTCACCCAATCTTTAAGCGATGCAAGCGAATGCGATCGCATGAGTTGCGCACAATTGGGTATCGCTTCTCCGGCCGAAAGGTAGCACCGCACACCCGCCTGAGCGGCGCTGCTTAGTGCCTCGGACCACGCGTCGGTGAGCATGCGGAGACCTTCGCCGCGCAGCTCTACGGCGACGACATCGGCAAATGGTTCGGATACCGAAAAACCGGTCAGATGAGCCGTTTCGCGCAGTTGGCGGCAAATATCGGGCGTGGTCGACGAAACGAAGAGCTTTCCTCTCTGAGGAATTTCCCCTGGAAGATCGATTCCGCGAGTTTCGACACCCATCATGAACTTTCCGCAAGCCATGCGCGTAGCAAGATCCATGTACAGAGATCTTGCCTCATCCAAATCATAGTTCAATTCCGACGCCGCCAAGCGAAATGCGAAGAGTACGTTGTCTGCAGGACAGTCACGCGTGCGGACCGGAACTGTTGCGCCGGTTTTGACGGCATTTTTGGCAAAAAACACGGGATTTCGCTTACTGAGGAAAGGCAATCGTTCTCACTCGAGTCGCCCGCTAGCAACAGCGCTAAGAACTTTCGACTGGCAAAAGAGGCCTTGTCGCTCACCAGAGCATCTAGTATTCCTACGCGGCCACCGATGGCACCGACTCTCTCAAGGAAAACGACCAAATGCAAACTATTCGTTGCGTTGTGCCGCAACCGCCAGTCGGCCGAGCGTGTCTGCTGCTAGCGCTGTCATCGTTTCTCCTCATGCGCACTGTTTATGCGCAGGCGCCACCGTTCTCGCCATCTGACATCGAACTGCCAACGCCAACGGCGCAGCAAGCAACCGACGAGATGGTCGTGGACGTGCGTATCGAGGGCAATCGCGGCATCGCAACCGACCGCATCCTGAAAGAAATCAAAACGCGAAGCGGCCGCGCTTTTCGAGAAGCAATGGTCGAGGAAGATGTGCGGCAACTGCTGCGACTCGGCTGGTTTGTGGCCGTTCAGCCGCTGTATCAACAAGTGAATGGCGGACGTGTGGTCATTTTTCGGGTCAGCGAAAGGCAGACTCTGCGTTATGTGAAGTATCTGGGCAATGAGAAGGTGCGGGACAAGAGTCTCGCGAAACAAACGGGATTGAAAGTCGGCGATTCGCTCGACCCGTACGACGTCGAAGAATCGCGTCGCAAGATTGAAAAGTTCTATCGCGAGCGCGGATTCAACAAAGTTCATGTCAATGTACTGGAAGGCAACAAGCTGGGAGATCGAGGCGCCGTATTTGTCATCAATGAAGGCGCTGCGCAGAAAGTTTGGGATGTCGAATTCATTGGGAACAAGATCGCCAGCGACGGGAGGCTGAAGACGCAGATTCAATCGAAGCCGCCGCTGCTTTACTTGTTTAAAGGCTATGTCGATCGCAAGAAGATCGACGAAGATGTCGAAAGCCTGACAGCCTATTACCGCAGCCTGGGCTTCTTCAGCGCCAAAATAGGTCGCGAACTGGATTTTGGCGAGGATGGCAAGTGGCTGACGATCACCTTCGTTATCGACGAGGGGCCACGCTACAAAGTCAGAAACGTGTCGTTCATGGGCAATCAATTGGTCAACGACGACCGATTGGCCGACCTGATGGAACTGGCGCCGGGCAAGTTCTTCAATCAAGCCGAAATGAACAACGACACGAGCTTGCTGCGCGACATCTACGGCAGCCAGGGTTACGTCTTCGCCGACATCCAGGCTAGCCCGCGCTTTCTCGAAGAACCGGGGCAACTTGACCTGGTGTATAATATCGACGAGGGCAGTCGCTATCGCGTGGGGCGCATCAACGTGCATATCCAGGGCGACAGCCCGCACACGCGCGTTCAATCGGTGCTCAATCGAGTCTCGCTGCGTACGGGCGATATTATCGACATTCGCGAACTTCGCGCCAGCGAACGTCGCCTGCGGGCCTCGGGGCTCTTCGCCAACAATCCTCTCACGGGTCAAGCGCCGAAGATTGTATTCAGCCCACCGGGTAGCGGCGATGCGCAAGTCGCGAGCCGCGGCAACGGTGTCCGGGGGCAAAGCCCCGATCCGCAGGATCAGAATCCGGTGCGTCGCATCGCTCATTTCACGCCGCTCTCAGGCGAAGACCGAGTTTTGGACATTAACCTCCATACGTTCATCCCAGAAGACAACCAATCCGCACAAGCGGTGAGCGCCCCGCAGAACACGCCGCAAGCCTCGCCTCCACGAGTCCGCATGCAAAGCCCCGACGCGAGCTACCAAGCTCCAGCCTACGGCGGTCAACCGATGGGACGAATGACACCGGCCGCACAAGGACAACCGCTCTACGCCGCCCAGCCAGTCGCCGCCCAAGCACCGGTATACACAGCAGCGCTCCCTGGC
Organism: Planctomycetales bacterium; assembly: GCA_020427265.1. GTDB lineage: Bacteria > Planctomycetota > Planctomycetia > Pirellulales > JAGQOS01 > JAGQOS01. The sequence goes on along the minus strand of JAGQOS010000009.1, from coordinate 15,353 downwards.
AATGCCGGCGGCGGCGTGCCGCTGTTTACACAACCCAATTCCGGCGAGCCTTACTACGCGCCGACACCCGACGGCCAACTCTTCCCTTACTCCGAACCCACCGTGCCACTGGGTGTTTCACCGGAAGCGATCCCGTTCGACATCTATGTGGATGAAACGCAAACGGGCCGATTCATGCTGGGCGTGGGCGTGAACTCCGATGCCGGTGTCGTGGGCACAATCAGCCTGGAAGAAAACAATTTCGACATTCGCCGATTTCCGCGCAGTATGGAAGACTTCCGCAACGGCACTGCGTTCCGCGGCGGCGGACAGCGATTTCGTCTCGAAGCCCAACCAGGTGATCGCGTACAGCGTTACCTGGTCAGCCTGCAAGAACCGTATTTGTTCGATACAAATGTGTCGCTTGGCCTTAGCGGTTTCTTCTATGACCGGCGTTTTCGCGACTGGGATGAACAGCGTTACGGCGGGCGCGTCTCTCTGGGCTATCAGTTGACGCCCGACCTATCGGCTTCGGTGGCATATCGCGGCGAAAACGTGAACATTCACGATCCCTCGTTCCCTGCTCCTCCGGAATTGTTGGACGTGATCGGCGACAACGTTTTGCATGGTTTTCGTCCGACACTTCGCCATGACACGCGCGACAGCGCCTTCCTCGCCACACAAGGACACTACCTGGAACTGAGCTTCGAGCAGGTCATCGGCACTTACAGCTACCCGCGAGCCGAAATCGACGCTCGACAGTACTTCCTGATTCGGCAGCGCCCGGACGGTTCCGGACGACACGTATTAAGCTTCTCAGGGCGAGCCGGATTCACCGGTTCGGATACGCCGATCTACGACAACTACTTCATCGGCGGCTTTTCCACGATTCGTGGCTACGGCTTCCGGGGCGCATCGCCGCGCGACCCCGCGACGGGTGTTCGATTGGGCGGCGAGTTCATGCTGCTTTCGAGCGTCGAATACCTGGCGCCAATCACAGCCGACGACATGCTGCGAGCCGTCGCCTTCGTAGATTTTGGAACGGTCGAGCAGGATGTCGAAATTAACAACTTCCGCGTTGCGCCCGGTGTCGGCCTGCGAATCACCGTGCCGGCATTGGGACCAGCGCCGATTGCGCTCGACTTCGCATTCCCGATCAACAGCCTTGGCACCGATGACGAACGCATCTTTAGCTTCAGCATCGGCTTGCAGCGTTAATCGGGCGTTCGGCCGCACGATCGCAGCGGACCAGCGTGCATCTTACGAAAGCGCAGCGTCATTTCGTGGGGAAACACTGGGGGACGCATCGCCGGCAGCGCTAGGGCTTAGTTCGAATCTAACTAGAACGGCGGGTCGTCGTCGCCGCCGGCGGCCTGGTCAAAGTAGTCGTTCGGATCGCCGCTTCCGCCTCCGCTCCCCTTGCCGACGACTTTGAAGTTGGTCGCCTCGGCACTGAGAAAATAGCGGACATCGCTGCTTGGATCACGTTGCCACTTTCGCCCGCTCAACCGATAGCTCACTTCTACATCGTCGCCGACGTTCAGTTCATCGGCCGCGTCGCAACCGTCGCGAACGAAGTCGATAGGAATGTAATTCGTAAACCGCTCACTCGCCTGTTCGAGCACCACGAGCCGTTTGCGGAATCCCTTTTGCCCGAAGGTTTTCGTCTCTTCGATCAAATGCACCACGCCGCGAACCGATGCTTCACTCATACCAATATCGCCCTCAATTCGATCTAATCTTCGACGGACAGAGCACAAATACAGCTCGCCCTGTCAGAAATCCCAAGCCGCAATGATAAGGGGCATACCGGGCAAGTTCAATAGTGCGGCGGCTTCTCGTCGAGCGGGTCTCGCACCTCACTGTTTGAGTCGAGTTTCCATTGAATTCTCGACACCTGCTCTTCAAGCTTGGCCTCCAGTCGTCCAATTTCTCCGCGCATTTGGAAAACCACGCTGTTGAGTTGCTGAACGACATGTTCCTGGTGCATCAGCAATTCCTCGAGCTGAATGACGCGTTGCTCAAGTTGGTGCTCTTTTGACATGTCAGTATCTCGGCCAGGACAACGTGTAGCGAATCGAATCTAAACTCTGCCAGAAGTGCTTCGTTCGCATCAGCCAACAGGCACTCCGTCGGCGACGAAGCGGTATCCAGCATCGCGGATCGTAAGAAAGTGAATGGGTGCAGCGGGATCGGGCTCGAAAATCTTGCGCAGCCTGCGAATGAATTGATCGGGAGCGCGCGTTGTAATTGTGCCGGGCATTTCCCAAACGTTCTCCAACAGCTCATCGCGCGACACGACGCGACCTTCGTTCTCCACAAAATATCGCAACAACCGCATTTCCTTTTGGGTCATGCGCACCTTCTGACCGCGCACTTGGACCTCGAAGGTTTCGAAATTGATGTCGGCGCCGGCAAACGAAAACATTTCGGCCGACTTGGAGACGCGGCCGCCCTTCTCAACGCGTCGCTGCGAACGAGCCAGCAGGTTATTAATGCGCGTGAGAAATTCCTCGAGATCGAACGGCTTATTCATGTATTGATCGGCGCCCACTTCGAATCCCCGTACCCGATCCTCGGTGAGTGTACGAGCCGTGAGCATCAAGATGGGCATTTCGTGATCGGCGGCACGCAAGGTTTCGCAAACGGCATATCCACTCATCCCGGGTAGCATCAAATCGAGAATGACGAGATCGACCTGGTTGGGATGTTCTTCAATGTGCTGTAGCGCCGATGGCCCTTCGCTGAAGGTCGCCACTTCATGGCCCTCGGCTTCCAGGTTATAGCGAATGCCGTGCGCCAAATGTTCTTCGTCTTCGACGACTACGATTCGCGCCATCTGCATCGTCCTCATCACTCTAAAGCTTTTCGCCAGTGGAGCTCGCTAAGACCTCAGGCTCGTACCGATCTTCCTCGTCGCCTTGCCGACCGCCAGTTGCCCTGCCACCAGGAAGTTGCACTTCGAAGACCGTGCCTGTTCCCGAGTCGGGTGAGTCGACGCGAATTTTACCTCCGAGGCGTTTAATCAGAGTACGCACGATGTACAAGCCCAAGCCGGTGCCCGGCTTTTCGCGTTCCAGTTCCTTACCCAAGCGCACGAAGCGTCCAAAAATCTTGCGTCGCAATTGCGGTGGGATTCCCGGGCCGTTGTCACGGATACGCACGACCAACCAACCTTCACTTTCGCAGCGAAGCGAAACAACAACTTGCGGTTCGTCGGCCGAATACTTGACCGCGTTGTCGAGCAAGTTCCGAAAGATCATGTCTAAATCGACGGGCGCCGCATCCAGCAAACAAGGATCGAGGTCGAGCTGAATGATGTCTGTCGACAGACGATACCGCAGACACACGTTTCTGGCGCACAACTCGAGCAATTGGTCGACCGCGACCTGGCAGCGTTCTTTGTCATCGGCCCGCCGTTCGAGGCGCGCCGCTTCGAGCACATGATTTATCAACAAGTCGAGCCGTTCAACGTCTTCCAGCATGAAGCGACAGAAGTCGTGCTGTTGCTGCGGTGTAACCTGACGACGATCCATCGTCTGCAGGTAAAGCTTGAGCGAAGCGATCGGCGATTTCAGTTCATGCGTTACGCTGTCGATAAAGTTTTGCTGTCGGCTGGTCAAATTGATGGCCTTGATGGAGAGCGCTAAGTAAAGGATGACACCCACCAGCAACACGGCCAAAAACGTTGTGCCGATCGCCATCGCCGCCCACGACAAACCAGGTTGGTCGTCGTCGCTGCCCGGCACGGTGAAGAAGACCCAGCCTACGATCAATGCGATCAGCATGGCGATCATGACGACGGCCAGTACAATCGGCAGTTTTAAGCTCTTTCGCTCCGGCATCGTGGCCTTGGCTTCGTTGGAATGGAGGGAGGAATTCCCCGGATTGCGTTGCCGAATTCAGCATACAGGCTGAATTGGGCACCGGTCAACGGTCGCCAAGCGCCGTTTAGAACTCCATCGTCCGGAAGGCCCTCAAACCGATGCGCATCGGCACGAAGGTCGCGGCTAGCCCGATAAGAACGGCCGCCGCGGTGCCCGCGCCAATCCACATCTCGATAGGGGCCGCATCGGCGAAGCGAGCCGCCAATGGGTCGCGCGACGTCGCGACGTAAAAGTGGCAGGGCGGCGCGGTCAGCAGCACTTCGACAAGAATGTACAACGTACTGAGCACCAGATTGACCGTGCCGCCGAACCCGGCCGCAATCTTCGATGGTGACCGCTCCGAAAAGTTGGGCATGCGTGCGCCGAGCCCCACAGCAATCCCAGACAAGCCGAGACAAAGCATGACGCATGTAAACTGGTGCACGGCCAGCACAATCCAGGAAATTCGGAGCATCACGTCGCTCAACAGAATCAACAAACAACAAGGCGCGAGCGACGCCACCGAAGCAAAAACGAATTTCCCCCACAAGATCGTATCTCGTTCGACGGGAAGCAATCCGAGGATCCAGAACCGTTTTCCCTCCAGGCTTATCATGGGAAAAATAAACCGCGTGGTGAACGTCGACAGAATGAGTCCCACGACAGCGAGATTGAGAAAGCTAATCATATTCACCCAAGCTGCGTAGTGCGACTCATAGGTGAAGCGACGAATGTTTACAAAGTAGAGCCCCAGCAGACCAAAGAAAATAAGGAACTGCGACCACTGCAATGGATCGCGTCGAAAGACGCGCAGGTCTTTGACCAGCAGCAAGCGCACCTGCGACGTGGCGAAGGGAATTAGCGTCATGATGCGATGATCAATCCACGCAAATCGGCCGCGCCGACTATTCGAATGCCGGCAATACAAGGCGCTGTAACTGCGTCGAAAACTCGCTCCGCCAATTAGCACGAGCACCACGACCGACGCCATCGCGTTCGCGATCAACAAGCCGAGAAATTTCACGCTCTCGGCAAGTGGAAAGTCGTTGATCGCTAAGCGCTGGGTTCGTGCCGCTTCGAGCAAGCCGCTACTCAACCACCAACTCGGAAGCAATCGATGCTCGCTGAAACTTAGCCGATGGACCGTATCTTGAAACCAAGGAGCTGTGAGCAAATCGCTCTCGCGTGCACCGAAGACAGACCATGCGATCGTCGCGCCGCCAGCGATCACAAGTACAACGGCCGCCGCCACAACATAACGTCGTGCCCGGGGAATGCGATCGACGATGAGTAGACATGCGATTGCTCCGCATGCACAGGGAATGCACGCGAACGCTAATACGAACGGAGCCAGTAACATGAAATAGAGCCACGGGGAACCCTCGACGACGCCGTAGGCGACCAACATCGGGCTACCCAACAGAAAAAAACCCCAACTCGAAAAAAAAAGCGATTCCTGAAATCGATAAAGTACGATTCGCTCGGCACGCACCGGCAGTGTCAGCAGCATGCGGGTCTCCCACGACCGATAGAGCCCGCCGTAGAAAATAATTCCCGCGGAAAAGACGAGCATGATCGTGAGTGAAGCGAAAAAGATGTTGAAGATGATCTCTACGGTCTCGCGATACAATTCGCTTGCCTGGCCAATATACGATGCCAGGAATGCAAAACCCTCGCGGAAAAGAAAATACAAACCGCCCCAGAATGCGAGACTAAGCAAGACTACGACGGAAATTCGTAATCGCGAATTGTGCAATGCCCCGAATACCGCGGCTCGCAAAAGTCGCTGGCGCAAACGGCCGAACCCTCGAGCCTCTTCTTCGATGGTTGTCGCACGCGCCAAGCTCGAATAACGAACATTCATCCTGATTGGCTCGCGTCCAGGTTTTGCGACATGAGTTCGAGGTAAAGCCCCTCCAACTCCAAATGCTCCTGCTTGATCTCGTCGCGGAGCATACTTACCGTACCGAGGAATCGCAGGCGGCCATGCGCAAGAATGCCAATACGGTCGGCGATTTCTTCGGCAACATGAAGCGTATGAGTTGACATTAAAATGGTCTTACCCGCGCGCGCTTCTGCCCGCAGGAGATTCTTCACCAAGCGCGCGCTGTGCGGATCGAGCCCGACCATAGGCTCATCGACAATGAGTACGGCCGGATCGTGCAACAAAGCCGACGCAAACACGGTGCGCTGTTTCATGCCATGTGAATAGCTTTCTGCTAAGTAGTCGGCGAAATCCTCCAGTTCAAATCGTCGGATTTCATGCTCTACGCGCTCTTTCGCCACCCGAGCGTCGAGGCCGTACATGTCGGCAATGAATCTCAAGAATTCTCGCCCGGTGAGCTTCTCGTAGAGATACGGTTGATCGGGCACGTAGCCAATTTGCAGGCTCGCCTCGCGTGCCTGACTTACCACGTCTAGACCGCAAACGCGAATCGAACCGCCGCTAGGACGCAACAGGCCGACCAACATCTTAATCGTGGTCGTCTTGCCGGCGCCGTTAGGGCCAAGAAATGCAAAGAGCTCGCCAGGCGGAATGGTCAGGCGAAGTGCATCCACGGCAACCTTCGCGCCGTAAGTACGCGTCGCCCCCTCTAGCTCGATCATGGTTCGATCGTCATCGGTGTTTTATTCTCGGATGTCTTGCCGATACCGTCGGCTTCGAGGTACGTCTCTAATTCTTGTTCCGTCAAGCGTACGAACTTGAGTTGCGATCGTAGGAGGCTGACCTCTTGCTGCAATACTCGGCCGTCTTCATCGACCCATATCCTGCCTTTCGCTCTCTGGGCGGCAACGCGTCCTGCGCCAGAATCACTGCGATACGCCACAACAAACGAGGAATAGGTCCTTCCATCCCAGATCAGGTCTTCGCGCGCTTCGACCCGCGCGACAAGAATTTCGAGCGGATTGCTTGGCGACTGAAGCGGACTAAAGACGGGCACTGTCCATTGTTGCCCCAACTCCAGCCGAGAAAATGCCGACTGCGGCGAAAGCTCACCCGCCAAAAGCGCCCCGGAAGGAAGCGCCTTTTCAATATCGTATTGCATTTCGCCTGTGCGAATCTTGAGCTTTAGGATCGAATCCTCGACACGTCCTTCCATCCGGACCAAGTTGGGAATGTCGGGCATGCCGATCGTGGAACGAAAACTGGCAATTTCACCTAGCGCATCCATCTCCAGATGCGTGCGCGCATCAAGATCCACTTCTCCCAATTGTTTGCTTACGATGGCGCCCAGCCAGGCCGGCGTCAGTTCCTGAAGGGGAAGTTGCGAGATGATCACGCGGCTATCGACTTCGGTTACACCGCTTTGCTTGCGGCATGTTTCAGAGATTGCCCAACCAACCTCTTCGTCGCCGAGCTTCAATCGCCACCCCACGGCATCGATACCCGCTCCGGGCGGCTGGCCCAGGGGTTCGGGCGGCTGCCCGACCCGCAACGGCGGCAAGACCTTCTCCACCAGCAGCCATCCCATGGCGAGCGACCACAGCGCGAAGACGAGAAAGTGAAAAGTTCGATTTCCCATGGACCGACTCCCACGGCACAGGCCTCTGGACGGAGTCTATCAAATGGCGTCCAATCGTGCACGTTCAATGCGGTGGCGGCAAGCATGGCAGCTTCAGCGGAGCGAAAATCGCGGCAACAGACACGAATTTGGGACGAAAACACGGCAAAACCGGCATTGCAACATTTTGATCTTCTGCCGATGATACTGACCATCTTCGGAAAGGAATCCGACGTCCAGTAAATTTGCGGCGACCGCAGGTCCGCTCAGGCAAGGAGGCTTGAATCATGCGCAATCGCTCAGTCGTGGCGCTGTTGTCATTGCTGTGTCTAGGGGTTTTCGTCTTCGGCTGCAGTTCCGAAACTCCTCCAACACAGGAGGCCGAAGGAGCCTCGAACACGACTCCCGACCGAAACACGGGAACGGCAGCCGCCAAGCCGAAACAACCGGCTACTGATCCGATGCATCCGCTCGTGGAAGTCGCAACGACCCACGGAACAATCACCATTGAGCTCGATATGGAACAGGCGCCGGTTACGAGCACAAACTTTCTGGACTATGTCAACTCCAGCCACTACAACGGCACAGTGTTCCATTACGTCGAAGATGGCGCCATGATTCTAGGCGGCGGCTTTACACCGGAATTCGAACAAAAGCCAACTTCGCCGCCGATTCGCAACGAAGCGCACAACGGACTGAAGAATGTGCGCGGATCCATTGCGATGTCGCGCTACCCGGACTCGATCGACAGCGCTACTTGTCAATTCTTCATCAATTTGGGCGACAACGAAGCGCTCGACTTCAAAGACCAAAGCCCGGAAGGGTATGGATACTGTGTCTTTGGCCGTGTGGTGAAAGGCATGGAGGTCGCCGACAAGATCGCCAAACTACCGGTTCAAGACTCGGGCGATTTTGTCAGCACGCCTCAAGAACCGGTTGTGATCAAGTCGGCCAAGCTGCCCACAACGGTTCGCTAGCAGGAGTTGATCGGGCGAAACAAGGCGCGACCACCGAGCGACCCTGAGAAAGGCCAGTGTCGTCTCCGGTCGCTCCGTGTCACAGGCTCGATGCGCGATTCGGCTAGTGCTGCTTTGCTTGCAGCGCCAGCGATTCGTCGTAGCTTGCACGCAGTCGCTCAATCAACAGCTCTGCCGTGTAGATCTGTCCGGTGGGCCTATTGAAGTCGGTTCCGCGCGGTGCTTGGCTAAGCATCTTGCCGAGGTTCTTTCCGCCGGAACTCGTCGTCATATACTCGATCAACTTGTAACCGTCTTTGCCGCGAATTAGATCGCAAATGGCTCGCCGGCCATCGGGCAGGCGCGACAATCGATCGACTCGATCGTATCCAAGTGGCAATCGCGAGATTCTTCGCATGAACTCTTCGCCCTGCGCGGTGCGCATCTGACGAGCGAGAAAGCCACCATCGGACGGAATGTTCGCCAGCAGCGTTTTGGAGTTGGGAACGCTCCAGCCCACTTTCTGTAACAGTCGGAAAATGTCTTTTGCCGACGACTGCGTGAGCAAGTCGCCCTGACGATAGGCGGGCTTAGCTTCCAGATGACGCTCTACGCACGCCTGAATGGTTTCGAAGGTGGGCAGCGGCTTGTCTTCTTCCCCGTGCGTTACGGGAGCCCAAATCAGCAAGGCAACGACGAGTTGGAGTCGCCGCCAAGAAATGCGAAAAGAACCCTTCATGCTTCCGTTCAACTTTGTCGCGTGCCAGGAGGTCGAAATCGGTGAAAAAAAACGCGCTCAAAACAAACCTAGCATCTGTTCGTTCGTCGTCCAAAGCGCGACATGAAAAACTTCGACGGAACGCGCGAACTAAATCCATCGAGATTCCGTATAAGCTGAAATGATAGAAAATCGCTTGACAATTTCAGCCTACAAGTGGCAGATTCCGTCTTAAATACCGTTTCGATGTGAAAACCAGAACACCATAAAACGCCGCAACCACCATCAAACAAATAACTTACAACACGAGCCTGCTGATTGGACCTTGATTTGAAGGCGAATTCCCACTATGCTTACAGCCTCTTAAGGAAAGATCTCTTCTCGTCTGTTATGCGTTCGCGAATTCACGTCGCTAGTTGTTTCAACGGTGATAAGGAGATGCCGTGATGGCTGGACCAACTTACTTTGCGCAAGAATGCCCAACCTGCGGAAGAAATCTACAAATCCGTATCGAATATCTGGGCAAGAACGTTGTTTGCCAGCATTGTGGTGGCGAATTTGAAGCCCTTGATCCATCGGGTAGCGAATACCCGACTTCGGCCTCGGGGATGGCGCTGTTGCAACGCGCGAACGAATTGCTTGAGACGGTTGAACGCCATCGTTCGATACCTCGATAGCATGGCTGGGGAGGCTGAGAAAGCGGCTATTGCCGCATCGGGTTTTCTGCGCCAGATAATCTAGCCAGATCGGCAAAAAATTCTGGATAAGTTTTCTGCGTGCATTCCGGGTTTTCAATCTGCACGCCCGGCACCCTGAGTCCGACCAATGCCAGGCTCATCGCCATGCGATGATCATTGTAGGTCGCCACCCTGGCGCCCGATAATCGAGCCGGCACGATGGTCAGACCATCGTCGAATTCGTGAACCGACGCGCCAAATTTCCGCAACTCGCGCGCTAAATCTCCGATGCGATCGGTCTCCTTGTGACGAATGTGAGCAACATTGCGAATCGTTGTTGCCCCTTCTGCGAAGAGCGCGACCGCGGCCAAAGTTTGCACGGTATCGCTAATTTCGTTCATGTCCACGTCGATCCCGCGCAGTGCATGTCCTTTGACGGTCAGCGTTGCGGCCGACTCGTGAACTTGGCAACCCATCTGCCGCAAACAATCACAGAATCTTACGTCGCCCTGCAGACTTGCGTAGTCGATTCCCTCGACCGATACTTCACCGCCTGTGATGGCGGCGGCAGCCCAAAAGTAGCTCGCGGCGCTCGCATCGGGCTCGATGTTATAGTCGCGGCCCGAATATTGAGATTTGTGAATCTCGAATTGCCTATCGCCGAATTCCACAGAGGCCGCACCAAATGCTTGCATTACGGCGCATGTCATCTCGACATAAGGACGCGAGACCAACTCGCCATCAAGACAAATGCGCACGTTCTCGCTGGCAAGCGGCGCGACCATGAGCAGCCCGCTGAGAAACTGGCTCGAAACGTCGCCTTTCATGGTCGTTGTTCCGCCCGACAGCCCCTCGCTTTGAACTACAACGGGCGGGCAACCATCGTCGTTCTCCGCACGAATTGCGACACCAAGTTCCGTAAGGGCGTTGAGCAAATCGCGGATGGGTCGTTGTCGCATTCGCTCAATTCCATCGAGACGATAACGGCCTCGGCCGAGCGCAACCATCGCGGTAAGAAAACGCATTGTTGTGCCACTGTTGGCTACGAACAGATCGACATCGCGCTTGGGAATCTTGCCATTACAACCGGCCACGCGAAGAACAGTTCCACCCTCCGTTTCGGCGACGTCGATGCCAAGCTGCGTTAGCGCATCAATCATCACGCGCGTGTCTTCACTACGGAGCGCTCCACGAAGGATGGATTCGCCGCACGCCAACGCTGCGCAAACCAGAGCGCGATTCGTGATGCTTTTGGAGCCTGGTGGGCGAATCGAACCGCAAACAGGTCGTGAGACCGGGCTAATGCTAAGCGCCTCCATGCCTAAATCTTCTCATCGGAACAAGGCTAGTTGCTTGAAAATTTCCACAAGTGCGCATCGCTACGCAAAAAGATCGCCCCGTTGGAAACTGCTGGCGTGCCCTGAATGACTTCACCAATGTCGTAAGTTTGGTCGACCTTCGGCTTATCGCCCCGAGATACGATTTGCAAAAGTCCATCGGAATTAACGCACAACAGTCCGTTCGAGCAAACGATGGGCGTGGCCCAAAAGCGTCCTTTCAGACGTAACTCCCACAGCACGTCGCCATCGGCAAGACTTCCACATTTCAAAACACCCGCACTGTTCAATACATAGGCATTGTCCTGATAGAGGACAGGACTGGCGGAACCAATCGACAGCTTAGCGGCTTGCCAAATCCGCTCTGGTTCGCCGCCGGCGTTTGGACGAAGCGCCAGGGCGCCGCCCGAAGCGAACACAATCAGGTCTTTTCGCGCCGTAGCGGAAGGAATCGCTGGGCATTCCGTTTCCACGGACCAGAGTTCCTTGCCATCGCGCGAATCGATCGCGGTGAGTCCGCCCGGGGCCTGCAACAACACGGCGTAGGCACTCGACGACTCGGCAGGTAGTAGCACCGGCGAAGACCAGCTAGCGCGGCGATCGCGGTCGATTCGCCAACGCGTCTCTCCTGTTTCGACATCGAGTCCTGCCGCGAAGGAATCGCCTTGGTTCTCGACCTGGACAACGACTCGATCACCGACAACGAGCGGCGACGAAGACATGCCGACGTCGTTGCCGGCATGTGGGTAGTCGTAGGTGAGGCCACGATACCATTGGAGATTGCCATCGAGATCGAGACTCAGAAGATCATTCGACGAAAAGAAAGCAAAAACACGTTTGCCGTCACTCGCCGGCGTTGGTGCGGCAATCGAACTCGAAGGGTGACAGAAGGTTCGTCCCGTCGCCCATACCTGGCGATGCCATAGTTGTTGACCGTCGTCTTCTGAAAAGCAAACGACATGCAGTCGATCTTGTTTCGGACCACTCGAGCAGGTGACGATCACTCGTCCGTCGACAACAATTGGACTCGAAGGTCCGCGCCCAGGAAGATCCACCTTCCAACGCTGCGAACTCTCCCAGTCTTCGGGCAGCTTCAGCTGATCGGCGATCGCCGAACTTGCACCTCCGCGAAACTGCCGCCAATCGGCCCGGCCGATCGAGGCACAGAAAGTGGCTAACGTCAACGCCAGAAACAGCCTGCCTACCGCATGCATGGATGAAAACTCCCCGTCGCGTGAAGCACAAGAAAGGTGATGGAATTCGAAGTTTATTGGCTGACGACCTTTACGCGCGCGGCGCCACCCAATGCATCGGTTACTCGCAGTTGAAACTGCCAGCGCTGCGCCCACGACTCTTCCTGCTCGTTTTGACACACCTTGAGCAGAACTCGATTCGTGCCCGCTTTCAGCTCGACCGGCGCAATGTACTGATCGACTTCCATGCCGGCGTGGTAAACTTCGTGGGAATCGATCAGATCGCCGTTCACCCACAGCTTGCAGGCGTTAATGCACCCGAGACGAAAGTCGACGGTTTGCGCCGCTGGCGAAGAGATCTCGGTCGTGGCGTAACACACAGCGCCTTTGAATTTGGACAGCGTCGTGGCCAAATCGACGATACCATAAGGGTCATCGCTCGCGGCTTCGACCCAGCGCACCTTTTGCTCTTTGCCATCGTATTCCGCCGCCAGATCGATTTCGTGTTCCGGCGGATAAACGGCCTCATAGCCTTTGCCTGCCGTATTGTCGAAAGGTGCGATCAGATGCCATTTGGTAACGAATCCCATGTGCTCGGCAATGTTCACTTTACTATCGAGTTTCTCAAGCACTTCGAAACAGGTTTTTAGCTGGTCGAGATCGCGCGCCGCGTGCAGTGCCTGCGAATAGAGGGCGAGTGCTCGCTCGCCTTCGGCTATTTCGGCTGCGTCCAGAACACGCTGCACCGCGTCCCGTCGCAACTCAAGACTCGTGTCGTCGAGCATCTGTGGCATCAATCGATCCGGCGCCGACTCATCGACCCGGACGATCAATTCATACGCCAGTCGCCGTGGACGAGGCGAATGCGATCGGTCCAGGGCGAATGATTCGAGCTGCGCGACGGGCAGGTCCTGCCCCTGGTCCAGGGCGCGACCGGCAACCGCTTCGGCCGCCACTCGCAGCCAATTTGTCGCCAGCGGGTTAGCGCCGTCCATTCCTTGCAAGATAAGTGTCAGATCACCGAGCGAAGCGTTGGAGAGTTCGACTGCGGCGCGACTCGCTTGCATATGCCCTTCGCCTTTGGGACCAACCGCGCGAATTGCTTCGATCGCCTGCGACGCCTCGCCGCCGTTGCTCACTGTGGCACAGAGTGCAATCAAAACTGCGCACAAGAAACTTCGTGAATCCATGGTGTCGTTCCTATACCGCTAAAAACAGCAATTCAGTGGAAGACGGCATTTTAGTCGATTGCGCAGTGAGGTGAAACTTCTTGTTGGCCATTTCCGCGCGAGATATAATTTGGGCCCGTTTTCTCTCTCTTTGCCGAGGAAAATAATGAAACGTGTTCGAAGTGGCGGCGGCTGGCAAGCGATTAAGTACACGTGGGACAAGGCACGCGAAGCCGGTGGTGTCGTCAAGCTGTACCGAGCCATGCGCACGAAGAACGCCTGCAAGACCTGCGCCCTCGGTATGGGAGGGCAACGCGGCGGCATGGTGAACGAGCAGGGGCATTTTCCGGAAGTCTGCAAGAAGTCGCTGCAGGCTATGGTTGCCGACATGCAACCCGCGATTCCGCCCGACTTTTGGCGGCAAACACCGATTGAGAAGCTACGGAAAATGACGCCCCGCGAGTTGGAACACTCGGGTCGATTGGCGCAACCCGTCGTAATCCGTCGAGGCGAATCAAATTATTCGCCGATCTTCTGGGACGACGCACTGGGGCGAGTTGCCGACAAATTGAAAGCCACGGCCCCCGACGAATCGTTCTGGTATTTCAGCGGCCGGAGTTCGAACGAGGCGGGATTTCTCTTGCAACTCTTCGCTCGTCTTTACGGCACGAACAATGTGAACAACTGCAGCTATTATTGCCATCAGGCGAGCGGCGTCGGCCTGACGAGTGTTACGGGCAGCGGTACAGCAACCATCCAACTTGAAGATCTTGAGCACGCCGACCTGGTTTTTCTGATTGGCGGCAACCCGGCGAGCAATCACCCCAGGATGATGCGCTCGCTAATGCAAGTCAGGCGGCGCGGCGGACAAGTGGTCGTGATCAATCCCGTTGTGGAAACGGGCTTGGTGAATTTTCGAATCCCCAGTGACGTGCGCAGCTTATTGCTGGGCACACGCATCGCCAGTTACTACGTACAACCCGACATCGGCGGCGATCTGGCGTTGCTCTGGGGCCTGGCGAAGCGGGTCGCAGAACTCGGCGCGGCTGACGTGGAGTTTCTCGATTCGCATTGCGAAGGCTGGCCCTCGGTACACGACCGCTTGGTGGAACTATCGTGGGATGAAGTGCGCGAGAAGTCGGGAGTACCGCAGGACCAGATCGATCGCATGGCCAAGATGTACGCCTCCGCCAAGCGAGTTGTCTTCGCCTGGACGATGGGTATCACGCATCACGCGCACGGCGTGCAAAACGTTCAAGCCATTGGAAACCTGGCGCTGATGCGCGGCATGGTCGGACGCCCACGCGCCGGGCTACTGCCCATTCGTGGACATTCGAACGTACAGGGTATTGGCTCGGTGGGCGTTACACCCAAGCTAAAAGACGCCATATTTCAGCGTCTCTCCACACAATTCGGATTAGCACTACCAACAGCGGACGGGCTCGACACGCTAGGCTGCATGGAACGTGCGGCGGCCGGCCAAATGCGAGTCGGCCTTTGTTTGGGCGGGAACCTTTACGGTTCAAACCCCGATTCTACATTTGCCGCCGAGTCGCTGAGCCGCCTCGACCAGATCGTCTGCCTGAGCACGACGCTTAATACCGGGCATGCTCACGGCTTGGCAGAGGAAACCATCATTCTGCCCGTACTCGCGCGCGACGAAGAGCCCCAAGTAACCACCCAGGAATCGATGTTCAACTTTGTGCGTTATAGCGATGGCGGCGCGGCTCGTTTTGCCGGCCCTCGGAGCGAAATCGATGTGATTGCCGGCTTGGCAGAGCGTGTCCTGGGAATTTCCACGGGCCCAATCAACTGGCGTGAACTTGGCGATACAAAGGCGATTCGTTCCACAATCGCTAGCGTCGTTCCCGGATACGCAAAACTTATGTCGAGTGAAGAGTCGAAGCAGGAGTTTCAACTCGACGGCCGCACGTTCCACAAACCAACGTTTGCGA
>JAGQOS010000099.1 GCA_020427265.1 Planctomycetales bacterium | reverse complement strand
CGTTGAACGAATTTGTTTCGATGAGATTCGCCCCCGCTTCGAGATAGGCGCGATGAATGTTCGTCACGTCGTCGGGGCGAGTCAAGCATAGCAAGTCGGTCAGATTGCCGAGGTCTTTGCTGTGGTCTGCGAACCGCTCGCCACGTTTGTCGGCCTCGGTCAGGCCGAGCGCCTGCACCATCGTGCCCATCGCACCGTCGATGACCAGGATCTTGCGTGAAAGCAGTTCAGATAGCGATTCGGATTTGGAAGTGGATGCAGTCGGCATAGAGAGCTAGCGAAAGTGTCGTTGAATGTAATGCTTGCGGAATCAGCAACACCGCAAGACTCGCGAGAGATCACCTGAGGCGCCATCGGGAGGCACACGGCGTCAGCGGGCTTCAAGTATGGCACAGGTACGCACGAGCGACAACGGAACTTGCCTCGCGAAACCCCTATTCTACCTAATCAACGGCCGTTACTTAAGAGTCGATCTCCCTGCAATTGGTTCAGTCGCGAGAACGCTCAAGATGTGAAATCCCCCCACCGATAAGTGATACATGGCAAAGCACGAATCTCTTCGTGATTGCGCGGCACGAATCTTCTGGAGCAGACATGGACGTCCGCATTGACCAGGCCCCCGGCCAAAAGCCCCGTCGTCGAACCGCAGAGCGCGCCGCATCGCGCCCCGTGCCCGAAACCGCGGCGAGTTTCGCTCCGCCTCCCATCCTGCTGCAGGTTCCCGACCTCGATGAAGTTACAGAAGTTCCCCCGGTTGTTGGCGATTCGGAAAATCGCCCTGCGGCGAAAGAATTGCCCCGCGAATCATCACCGACGCCGTGGGAAACACGGATCGATCAGGCAGAATTAGCGTTCGAGCAACAAGCGACAACCGCCGTCGCAGTCGAATTAGTTGACGACGTGCAATCGCTGGACGACGAATATCCGCCGGCTCAACGGATGCCTAAACTGCCACCAGTGCTGCAAAGGGCCGGCTCTTACCGAGCCTCGCCGACCGTTCTGCTCGGAGTCATCGTGGTTGTGCTTTGCCTGGCGGCCTTGCCGCTGCTGAGAGACAACGGTGGAGACATGTTGCCGCCGGATCGTTCGCTGGATCTAGCGGAAGAAGTGAATTCCGACGCTTGGCCCGGCGCGCCGAAAGCGGCCATCGCACTTGGCGAAACGGCTGACAAAGACGCAACAACCGTCGCCGCTCAGGAAACGTCGCCAAGTGATAACACATCGCCAGAATCCGAAAGTGCGACGCTTGCGGACCAATCGGTCGATACGCCCAAGAGCCTTGCCGAAGCCAATCCAGCAGCATCCAAGTCGGCCGTGGAAACGAGCGCCTGGCCTAGAAAACAGGACCATACGCCCGTGGCGCAATTCGAAGGAACCATCGTAACTCCAACTTTCAGGGCACAACATGAGCGTGTCGGATCAAGCATTCATTAAGGCGTACGGAGCTTCGCGCGACGCCGACCTCCATCGCTTGCCACCGCTAAGCGTCGAGGCCAATACAGAGCCACGGTATCGGCAAGTTGCCGACGAAGAGGTCGTGCATCTGCCTGCGATCGAGGAACCGATCCTGGCAGCACACATCGACTTCCAACTCCCGGGCCAAGTGCGTTTGGGTGGCGGCGCCGGTGTCGAAGTTCCGGTTGCGGGACGAGCGCCTCTTTCAAGTTTTGCGCAAACGCCACCGGTTCACGATGCTGCAGAACCGGCATTCGAGGTGGAAGGGTTTCGTTGGCCGGAACCGTGCAATCGGTTGGTCGAACGCGCTGGAAAAGCATTCGAAACAACGGCCAACGAAATTCTCGCCGATGATCGCGACCAAAATCGTGTGATTGCCGTCGGTGGAGTTCAACGCGGAGAGGGCCGCTCGACCGCCATCCTTTGCTTGGCGCGCCAACTTGCAATCATGGGCGCTAAAACGGCTTTGGTCGATGCACATTTCGCGAATCCGGCGTTGGCCATCGCCCTGGGATTGGCGGTTGAAATTGGCTGGGAGGCCGTCATCGGCGGCGAATTCCCGCTGTCTGATGCGCTCGTGCTTTCCAAAAACGATCTACTGACCTTGCTGCCGTTGAGGGGCCCAACGCAAGATCCCAATGCCTTGGCACGGTCGATTCAGATCGCCGTGACCGTGGGCATGCTGCGCGATTCGTACGACCGAGTGCTTGTCGATATCGGTCCGGTTGCCGAACGAAATGCCGCCGGACTAACGCTGCTCAGCAATGTCAGCACGGCGGGAGTTTTGGTCGTGCGCGATGCGCGTAAGACGCTCAAGAGCAACTTCGACGCGGCCATCGGGCACATTCGTGGCACCGGCGCACAACTACTCGGAGTCGCGGAAACATTTGTCCGTGGGGTGGATGAGAAGTCGCAACAAGTAATTCGGCGCGCGACCGCCGCGTAAAAACCGCCTGTTTACGAACACCATTAGGCAGAACCGCAAGACAACATGTACGAATCCTATTGGCAATTGACTCGCAAACCGTTCGACGCAACGGATGACGCCAACGCGTACTACCCCAGCGAAACGCACCAAGGGGCGATGCTGAAATTGCGATACGCGGTCGAGTCGCGGCGCGGCGCAGCCCTGCTCTGCGGCCCTTCGGGTACGGGCAAAAGCTTGTTGCTACAGACGCTTCGCCGACAGTTGCCAGATTCGCTGCTGCCGTTCGTGCATGTCGTCTTCCCGCAAATGGCGACCGCCGAATTGCTGACGCATGTTGCCGATGAACTTGGCGCGCCACAGGGCGTGGGCAATCGGTTTGGAACCGACGTCGCGGTGCGCCGCATCGAACGTTTTTTGGCCGAAAATTCGAAACACGGTCGGCACGCCATCCTGGCGATTGATGAAGCCCACCTGCTCGCCGAAACGAACGCCCTCGAAACTCTGCGGCTACTACTCAACTTCGAAACCCAGGCACAGCCCGGGTTGACGCTCGTATTGTGCGGCCAAACGTCGCTGCTACCGGTGCTAGCTCGCACACCAGCGCTCGACGAGCGTTTAACCGTCAAGACGCTCACGCGCGCGTTCTCTGCGGCCGAAACCATGAGCTATATCCAACATCGTCTAACCGCTGCCGGCAGGGCCGAGCAGATTTTCGACGCCGACGCGATGGACGCTGTACATCAGCTTTCGTTGGGCGTGCCGCGTGCCATCAATCGCTTGTGCGACCTGGCGTTGCTGATCGGATTCGCGGAGGAACGCTCGGTGCTCGGCGCCGACCAGATCGAAGCGGTCCATGCCGAAATGATCGGCGTGTCTGCCTGAACCCAGAGCTTGTCGCTGGACGACTTGCCGGTTGCTCGCGCGATTTGCGCGGAAACGATTCTACGGCGACAGTTTCTCATCACCAGCCTCGCAGTCCCAAATTTTTCAGGGAACTTCCCTCGTTCGAGGCGCATCGAACCGTACAGAGCCTGCTAATCGGGTTCGTTGCGACGGGCGGCGAACCAAACGTCTCATGGTGCGCGTTGGAGGGAAGTGCTATGTCGATGCGAAGACTCAGTGGTGGCATGTTGGCGATCGGTCTCGTTGCCGGGGCATTGGCTGTGCCTGGCTGGTCCAACGAAGATCCTCCGGCCGATCAGGTGACGACCGAGGCCGAAAAACCCGCCAGCGATGCGAAGTCCAACAAGAATATCGAGGCCCGCCCGATCGCGCCGTTCGTGAACAAGGCCCTCGGTTGGCTTGTCGAAGCGCAGCACACCGACGGTGGCTGGGGCGGAGGTTCTCACGCCGCACAGCAAATTCGCGATCCGCATGCCGTGAAGACCGACCCGGCAACAACGGCCTTCGCCACTATGGCGCTGATGCGTTCCGGCCATACTCCCACGCAGGGCGATTTCAAAGAAGTTGTGCGCCGTGCGACGCTGTATCTCGTCGAAGCCGTGGAGAAGGCGGAAGACAAAGGCCCTCGCATTACCGATATTCAGGGCACGCAGCCGCAAGTGAAGCTCGGACAGATGGTCGATACGACGATGACGGCGCAATGCCTGGCGCGGCTCTCTGCTGCGTTGCCCAAGAAGCACGAGTTGAGGCCAAGAGTCGACAAAGCGTTGGCCAAATGTGTGCGGAAACTCGAAGCTTCGCAGAACGAAGATGGCGGTTGGAACTTCGGCGGCGGCTGGGCTCCGGTCCTGCAGTCGTCGGCAGGCCAGCAAGCTCTCGAACTCGCCGAAGCGGCTGGTCAGCAGGTGGATCGGAAACGCCTCGACAAGGCGCGCGAGTACCATAAAAAGAATTTCGATCCCCAGTCCGGAAAAATAGACGCTTCGCGCGGCGCAGGTGTCGAACTCTATGCCTTTTCCAGCGCCCAGCGAGCCAACGCCTCCGAAGCGCGAGCGGCCAGTGAAATTGTGGAAGAAGCCAAGGCGCAGGGCAAGGTAGCAGCCGACGCGCCCGTCGATGCAGATTCGTTGACCCGAGCCGGAATATCGGCCCCCCAAGCCGAGAAGCTAGCCTCGGCTGCGGAGCAGAATCGCAAACAGATCGAGCGGCTCGACGATGGCCAGCTCTTGCGCGGTTTTGGCAACAATGGTGGCGAGGAGTTCGTAAGCTTCCTGATGACCAGCGAATCGATGATTCTTGCCGGTGGCGAGCAATGGAACAAGTGGGACGACAAAATGCACGACGTGCTAGCCAAGGTCCAGAACCCCGATGGAAGCTGGAACGGCCATCATTGCATTACGAGCCCGGTATTCTGCACGGCGGCCGTCGTGCAATGCCTTACAGCCGATCGTGATGCCGAACTACTGATTGCAATCGCTAAGAAAACAGCCGATAACGAAGCGACCAAGACGGCTCGATCTGGCAAACCAGGCAAGCAGTAATCGTTCACATAGACGTCGTAAGGATCGCATGAAAAATCGTCCCCTGGCATTAGCGATACTGCTTGCTACCGCCGTAATTCTCAGCGAAAGCGGCGGGTGCTCGCAAGATCGCCCCGTGGACGACGCTGCGACCAAGAAGTCGACCGACAAGAACTCGGTCGCCGCTACCCGCGCGGCGGCCGAGTTTCTTTGGAACCAACAGTCCGACGACGGCGCATGGCGCAGCAAGACCTACGGATTACTAAAATCGGGGCAAGCGCTAACTCCCTTTGTGCTGCACACTTTGCTGCAAGTACCCGAAGCCATTTGCAAGCCGCCGGATGGAGGCGTGGACCGTGCCCTGGCGTTCCTGCGGTCGTCGAGCAACGCTCGCGGCGCGCTCGGCGCGGCGGACGCCGATGTGCTCGAATACCCGAACTACGCAACGGCTCTGGCATTGCGCTGCTTCTTGTTGGCCGATCGCGACGAAGATCGCGATCGCATCGTTCGCATGCGAAATCTCCTCATCGATGCGCAGTTCTGCGAACCGAATGGATTTCAACCGTCGACGCTCGCCTACGGTGGCTGGGGATTTGGCGGCGAGCACAGCCCCGGTGAGACGGGGCATACCGACATTTCGCATGTGCGTCATGTGCTCGAAGCACTTTGCGACACCGGTGCGAACTCCGACGTGTTCGAAAAAGCCCAAGCGTATCTGAGCGTTTTGCAAAAAGATCCGCACGATATCCGACCGCAACCATCGCTGTTCCCCGAAGACGAAGAGTTGCCCACAACGAATGCCGACAAATACGACGGTGGATTCTACATTTCGTCGGTCATTCTCGCCGCCAACAAAGGCCAACCCGGCGACAATCGCGATCCCTCGCACTGGTTTAGTTATGCCACGGCCACTAGCGATGGCGTGCTCGCCTTGCTGGCCTGTGGGGTCGAGCGCGACGATCCTCGCCTGCAAGACGCCAAGATCTGGCTTCAAAACCATCCGCGCATCGATTACCCGGAAGGAATTCCGGAGGTTTCGGACAATTACCCGCTTCCCTGGGGAGAGGCGATCCATTTCTATCACTATGCCGTGCGGGCTCAGGCCTACGCGGCCCTAGACTTCGCCGGTCAATGGCGCGAGGACATGGCAGTACTCTTGCAACAAGAGCAGCGTACCGACGGCAGCTTTGTAAATACCGCTAGCCCGCTCATGAAAGAAGACGACCCGCTCGTCGCCACGACACTCGCGCTGCAGGCATTCGTTTGCCTTGCGGACGACCAGCACGAATGAACTGGTCAAACGGCGGCTGGCCCGATCACTTCTGCTTGCGCAACCGGTCAGCAATTAACGTGTCGGCCAATAGTTGGCAGACATGGTAAGCAACCATAGGAAGGATCGTTAAGCCGCCAAAATATTGCAGCCCCAGGTCGAGCCCGACCATCAACGTCTTTTGGCTGCCGGCAAAACCGATGGCGATTCGATCGGCGCGGTCCGTACGAGCGAGCAAAGCGAGCAGGTGGCCCAGCCCTAGCGCCGCTAGATGGACAGCGACCACAACGGCGAGCATCCCCCCCCAATCGAGAATGGAGAGCGCTAGTTCGTTTTCAGCCGCGACCAGGCGGTTCCCGGCCTTGACAGATCCGATAGCGACCATCGACAGAATGCCCATTTGCGCCACGACTCCGAGTCGCGGTTTGTTTCGAGTCGCCCAGTGGGCTAGTGGACGATGCAATCGGAAGATCTGCGCCAACGAAATTGGCACGACCACGAGCAACAACAATCGCAGCACGACGCCACGAAAGGGGATCTCGGCCGAGGCGCCGAGTAGAGTTTGCAACCAAAACGGGATGACTAGAAAGCAGGCCAGATTTGTGACAACGGTAACAAGGATGGCAAGCGAATCGTTTCCGCCAGCCCGACGTGTCCAAACAGCAGCCGATGCCAACGTGCAGGGAATCGCAGCCATGATGATTAACCCCGCACCAAGATCCGCCGGCAACAAGAACGCGCCCGAATACCCCAACAGCGGGACGATGACAACGTTCACTCCGCAGGCGAGCAACGCGGGAACAGGCCGAGTCAACGTGCGCAAAAGCGACGACAGTTCCAACGGCAGCGCCATCACGAAAAGTACAGCGGCGACGATCCAACTTCGTGGAGCGCGCGTCGCCACGTCGGCGAGCTGTTCACTCCAGCCGAAACCTATCGCCAACGCCAAACCGAGCAAGACGAGAAACCATTGACGCTGCAAGAATTGGATCATTCCCGGTCATTTTTCGGTTCGGACTTGTCGTCGCCAGTTTGGAGGCTTCGCTGCTCTAGCC
Source organism: Planctomycetales bacterium (assembly GCA_020427265.1). GTDB lineage: Bacteria > Planctomycetota > Planctomycetia > Pirellulales > JAGQOS01 > JAGQOS01. The sequence continues at coordinate 5,634 of JAGQOS010000099.1, read as the reverse complement.
GGCGAGCAAGCAACATGTTGCCCTGCAGCTGCGCTGCATTGTCGCCGGTCAGGTATTCGATAGCCAATTTCGACTTTCCGTCCGCCTCACAAGCAAGCGCCATCAAGTAGCGCGCTCCGTCGTGCCATGACTTGGCCTCTTCGACTGCGAGCGTGCGGCGCTCGAGAAAATCGCTCGCCACATCGAACTTATGTTGCTCCACGGCAATTAGGCCCAACCAATACGTGGCGTGGCCGCGAGCCAGACCCATCAAGTGCGCGCCAACGGAATCGGCGCCCTGGGCTTGGATCGCCTGGGTTGGCGGACGCGACTTACGCAGCAAAGCAAGCGTTTCCGGCCCCTCGAAAAACTCACCTTGAAAATACAACACGCGCGCTTTCCAGAGTTCGGGCATGACGGCAAACACCAGGAATTGGCGAGATTCTTCCGCCCTTCGCTCGGGCGACATTTCTTGCCGCGCGCGCAGAGTCGCGATCGGGTAATCCCACAAACGCGTCGCTTGCAGCGGTTGGGCGCTGAGCTTTTCGGCAAGTGAACTCGGCGTCAGGCTGATGGCGACTCTTTCGCGCCCGGTCATCTGAGATTCCAGCGTGGCCGCCCTGCGAGAAAGGCTGAACGCGGTCGCGGGAATCTGGGCGACGACGCGTTTCAAATCCTCATTCGCGATCGGATAGGGCGTTTCCGGCAGGTCGAGCTGCCGTAACAGCGACGGATCTTCCACGATCTCGTCGAGCGCCGCTACCGAATCGTCGACTGCGCCGGGAATCGGCAAGCCGAGACGCGTGTCGAACAGAAAGAGCTTGTCATCGGCCAAGAGACCGACACACCAGAAATCCGGCTCCGGCGGTTCGGCTTGATTGTCGTCCGTTCGCTCGATCGACAATACAACGGCAATCAAACCCTGCTGCTTGGCCAATTGTGTAAAGGCCCAGGCGCGTTGGCGGGCCGTTCCCTCGCCATAGAGCAGCGTGTGCCAGAGTTGGTTGAATTTTCCTCCGGGCCACGTGTCCTCTTGCAGCCGAATGTTGCGAACCGTCCAATCGAAAAGCCGCCGGCCAATCGCCAGATCGTTGTAGGTTCCGGCGGCCGCCCATCGTCCGGCATCGCGCAGCCAGATGGCCTCCTGCATGCGTCGGGCATCGACCGACCCGAAGGCAAGCTCGGCCAGAGCGTCGTCTCGTACAATGGCTTGAGACGTCTCGCCAAGCGTCTTGAGCAACGGATCCGGTGACCAGGTTTCGGTTGGCGGGCTACGATGGATCCAACCGTTTAAATAGTCGATCAACTGCAACAGTCCTGCTTCGTCTGGCGCCGGTTCCCAGACCAACGAGCCGCGCTGGCGCGACGCATAACGCTCGACCCGGTCACGAATCGCCTGCACTTTTTCGTCGCCGTAGCGCCAGATCTCCAAACGCTGCGGCTGAAGTACGGGTTGATTCAAACCGCCAAAGAAATAGAGGCTATTTTCGTCGACGACTTGCTGCACAATTAGTTCGATATACTGCGACTTGCCGTGAGCGTCGCGTATGCCGTAGTAGCGAATCCGATCGCCTTCGCGAATTTCCAGGCGGCGAAACCGCCCGTTGTCACTGACTACGCGAAGAAAATTATTGACGCCGCGCGGTTCGCCGGGCGTATCAGTAATGACACCGAAAACCGTTTTCCCGTTGCGACTTTTAGTCGAATCGAGAACGACTTTGAGAGGCCGTAGCTGCAGATCAACGGCTGCCGGCAAGTCGTTCAAGGTTCCTAACGCCGAATGCAGCAGATCGTCGGCCGAATCGCTATCGCGTTGCCCTGCCGAGTCGCTGCGCTGACGAGGCGCCGTCGACTCCTCGCACCCCAGCAGTGCGACGAGCCCGCCCAGGAAAAAGAAACCCAATGTGAAACGCAAATGTTGATTACGCATCAGCAAAACTTTGCACCAAGTCGCGAATCTGCACGACACGCTGAACGAGCGCCTCGAACTGGTCCAAACGGACGATATTCGGCCCATCGCTCGGAGAACGATCGGGGTCAGGATGCGTTTCCAGGAACAGCCCGTCGATGGCCAACGCAGCAGCGGCGCGCGCCAAAGGCTCGACCATCGCTCGGTTGCCCCCTGTCGCGCCGCCGAGGCCGCCCGGTTCCTGCACGCTGTGTGTGGCGTCGAAAACGACCGGCACACCGAGTTCGCGCATCTGCGGGATCGAGCGCATGTCGTTGACCAAACGTCCGTAGCCAAAGAACGTGCCTCGTTCGCAGACCAGCACGTTTTCGCACCCTGCCTCGCCCAATTTCACGACCACATGACGCATGTCCCAAGGCGCCAAGAACTGACCTTTTTTTACATGCACGGCACGTCCGGTCGAGGCGGCAGCAACTAACAAGTCGGTTTGCCGCGCCAGAAATGCGGGTATCTGCAGTAGCGAACAAACTTCAGCCACCGGTGCTGCTTGGGGAGACTCATGAATGTCGGTCGTGACCGGCAATCCGGTCTCACGGGCGACTTCGGCCAAGATCGCCAAACCAGCATCGAGCCCTGGGCCGCGAAACGAAGAAATGCTAGTGCGATTCGCCTTGTCGAACGATGCCTTAAAGACAAGCTGTATGGGTAGACGATCCGCAATCGCTCGCAGTTTCCTGGCGATTTCCAGGGTCATCTCTCGCGATTCAATGACGCACGGCCCGGCAATCACAAGCAACGGCTGCCCGAGTCCGCAAAGATACGAATCGATTTGCGCGGGATTGTTCAACACGAAAAGCCTTTCAGTTCTCGAACGGCCCGACGAACGCCCGCGGAAAACCCAATCTTCGATACGCAGGCAGCATGCGTCTTGTTTGGCATGATGTCCACATTTGAGACAAGCATCGCCGGTTCAGCCGCTCCGAGCGATTATCGTATTTGTTCTCCGGTCTGCTGAATAGCGAAACGGATAGGAGTCGCGTAACTTTTTTCCAATTCTTCATTTACCGCATTTCATCGACAACCCATACGGGGCCTCGAGACTGCGAAACTCTCATTCTGAGACAAAAACGATGCCGACGATGCCTTGTCTCAACCTGCTACAGCTGGCGCAAATACGCCTCGGGCGATTTGCTGCACCCTCCTTGTTCCTTGCCGGAAACGTTTGGTAAACCCAGCCCCAAGGTTCACACACAAATCATTTTATGCCAGCAGGTTACAACACAATCTCATTGCGAGACAACCCAGACTTCCCAAACGGCACGAGCATTGCATTCAAGAAGAGTCGATTGCCGAACAAGGTAATCGACAATCAATTGCTGGCCCGCTGGGCCTCGGACGAAATTCGGCGGGATGGTTGCCTTGCCCCTGACCATTCAGTTGCGCCAAGTTGGTTTGGCGCGTCCGAGGCCCACTTTTTTTTTTGCGTGAACAACGATTTTGTCCACGGCGAACTTGTGGTCACTCGCCCACGAGTCCTAGCTCGGACACCGACGCCCACGGGCCTCCGTTCACCTCGGACAGCGCGCGAAAGAGCACATAGCGTCCCTCGACTGCCGGAAAATCGATTTCCTGTGGCTCTCGCGACTTCTTCAGTTCGCCCATCGCCGCGCATTGGCCTTGGTCGTCGATCGAATCACCGACGAACAGTTCGAATTCTCGCACCGCGCCATTCCATCCGGAATCTTGCCGAGCCAAGTAACGGAATGCATGGAACTTGCGCTGTTGTCCAAGATCGATCAGTATCTCGTGCGGATGCGAATCGGCCTTCGCACCGGCAAAATTTGTATGCCAGTGGGTGCGGGGGTCACCATCGAATGCGCATTTGGCTAACCGTTGATTGCCCTTCGACTCGCTGCTTGCGCGAACCAGTTTCCACTGGCGCGAATCAAGCAGGCCATCGGGCGGCAACGCATGAACTTTTGTGGAACTGGAAGCGTTCGCGAACCCGAACTTGGCTCGGCGATCGCGCTCGTGCAACGTGGTATCGGAAAAAGTTCCCTCGACCGCCTCGGTATGGGCTGAGGCGGCGAGTTCCAACAGCTTGGCAAGTCGCTCTGGCTGGTCTTTAGCCAGATTGTGCGTCTCACTGACATCGGCGCTCAGATCATAAAGTTCCCATTCGAGTTGCTTGCCTCGCTTCGTCCGTCGATCGCCCGACTTGACCGCCTTCCAGTCGCCCTGCCGAATTGCGGCCTGATTGCCAAGTTCCCAATAGAGATACTCGTGTTGGTGCTGCTCACGGCCCGCCGCCTTGGCGCCAAGCAGTTCGGGCACGATCGAAACGCCGTCGATGTCGCCAGGGCACGATGCATTGGCCAATTCGGCAACCGTGGGAAAGAAATCGGGAAAATACCAGAGATGATCGCTCACGCGTCCCGGTGCAATTTTCCCTGGCCACCGAACAATCATGGGAATGCGCAGGCCTCCCTCGTACAAAGTGCCTTTGGTGCCGCGAAATTCGACACCCGTCTCGGGATTCACATTGGCGCCATGGAATCCGCGCGGGCGCTCCTTGCTGGCGAAGTAATCATTGCCGCCGTTATCGCCACAGAAGAAGACAATCGTGTTCTCCTCGAGCCCCAATTCCTTTAACAGCGAGAGGACCTCGCCCAATTGGCGATCGACCATGGAGACCATGGCTGCGTACCGTTTTGGTTCGCTGGGCCAGGGCTTATCTTTGTAAAGCTGCCAGGCCGGGTCGGAATCGGGAATGTCGAAGATTCCATGCGGCGGCGTAATCGGCAGATAGCAGAAGAAGGGCTGATCCTTGTTATTGCGAATGAATTCAACCGCGCGGTCGAAGATGACGTATTGCGAATAGGTCTGTCCCTTGCTGCCGCCGTGATTGCCCTCGAGCGGCAACTCTTCACTGTTGTGAATAATGTACGGCGGGTAATAGCTATGGGCGTGCACCTGATCGTAGTAACCCACGAATGTGTCGAAGCCATGTTTTTCGGGTACACCAGTTGAACCACGACCGCCGCAGCCCCATTTCCCAAACCCACCGGTCGCATACCCGGCTTGCTTCAACACCGAAGCGATCGTCTGCTCTTCTGCGCGCAGTGGCGTGCCGCCACCGTTGACGCGCACCGAAGTATGGCCGGCATGCTTGCCGGTCATCAAACAACAGCGAGTGGGCGCACACACACTTGAACCGGCCAGCCCTTGTGTGAATCGCACACCTTCGGCCGCCATGCGATCGATGTTAGGCGTTTGGATATTCGGATTCCCCATGCACGAGAGTTCGTAGTAGCCAAGCTCATCGGACATAAGATAGACGACGTTTGGCGGTCGCCTCGCGAATGCACTAGCGTCCGAGATCGCGACGTTTGTGGCAACGAACGCTAGAAGTAAAACCATGCTGCGGCGATGCATCGAGAGACTCCTCGGGTAATGGGCGTAGAAATTCGGCTGCCGGTAAGCGTCTCGATTCTAGCAACCCAGGTGCTCGGCTCGCGAGCCGCTGTCGTTGATTTTCGCCGATTTGCAAGTGAACAAATCGACCTTTCTACACGACAGCGCAAAAAAAGAGCCGTCGACAAGCGCCGACGGCTCTTCGTTTTCGTTACGCTAAAGGACGAAAAAACTATTCGTCGCCCGACTTTTCACTGCTCGCGTCATCGCTCGCCGCCGCAGCGCCGACCGGCTCCGCCTCCGGCTCACTGCGGCTTCCTGCGAAAGCAAGC
>JAGQOS010000098.1 GCA_020427265.1 Planctomycetales bacterium | reverse complement strand
CGCGTGACGCGCACGCCTTCGCGCTGTTCGAACGCCTTGATCGTTTCTTCGATCGCCGGCCGCAACATCGAACCGGCATAGAGCGTGATCTCAGGCGCGTCGGCCCAGATGTCGCCATTCGCCGGCTGGAAACCGTATTCGGCGTAACGCAAGCCGCCTCGATCCCTAGCGGCAAGATAGCGCGCAAAATGAAGAGCGAGCGAGGGCTGTTTGGCGCCGGCGATGACCCCCACGGCGATATTCGCCTTTGCGTCGCGCAGCTCCGGCAGCGACACAGCTTCCAATTCCGGATACTCGTGCAAGACGGCGTCGAATACGATGCCAGCATCGGCCGCGCCCACTTTCACGTCGTTGGCCACATCGGTCACCGTCGTGCGATAGGCGGATGTCGCTGCGTGAAGCGAGTCCCACTGGCCGGCGGCCGTCAAGACATCGCGCGTGAGTTTGCCAATCGCCGCCGCATCTGGCGAAGCCTGCACAATGCGCAGCTCATCGGCCAGCAAGTCGGAAAACTGCTTTACGCGGCGAGGATTCGACTTGGCGACTGCCACGACAGCCGACATTTCTGCGAGCGGCAGAATCTCTTTGACTAGGCCCCGGCTGCTCGCCACCTGCAAATAGCTGTCGTCGGCCGGCAGGTACAGGTCGCCCTTGCCGCTGACGTCGACCGATGCCAGGAGCGTTTGCGAAGGGCCGTACTGAATTTCCAGCTTCACTGGGTACTCGGCTTCGTAGTCGTCGCGCACCGCCTCCATCACGGCCCGATTGCTGGCCGCGCAATAGACGAGCAACGAACGCGTCTCTGTGCTATTGGAATTCGTCGCCGGTGGTGAGTCGCGAAGCGACCACACGAGGGCCACTCCCAAAACGAGCGTCGCCAGCAGCACGAGAGAAATTCGATTCATCCGTAAGTAACTCCACTCTCGATCGGCGATGTCCGTGGGGATGCTGCGAGTTGGAAATCGTCGTTGCTATTTGCGCGAAAAACGCTCGCCCACCAGCACGAATGCCGCTAGGCCGAGCACGGCGACAAACATCATGCGCGGCAGGCGAGGGTCGGTCGGCACGGCGGAATCGAACGCAGCGACCACACGAACATGACTGGCGGCAGATGCCGCTTCGCCGACCGCGTCATTCGGCGCTGAAGGACCGGCTGATTTGGTTTTTGTCCGACCGCTGGGAATCGCGACATACTCCGGCTCTGAAACATCGGAAGCCTCGGCAACGGTCGAAACCAAATCGGCAGGCGCGGTGCGTTCGAACAATACGCGATCCCAATCGATCATCAACGGCAGGTCGAAGCCGGGGTTAATTTCCTTGACCGTGCACGAACAAGCGCCGCAGAGAAACGTGGTGACCTCGGCGATCAGTTGGGGCTCGATCTGCTCGCTCGAGAATACCTCGAGCGCCCGTCCGCGCCCGAACACAGGCACGACGAGCGATGCGCCGTCGGCTACCGCGTCGGGTGCGAACCCGTTTAGGAATTTGGCGAGAAACTTTTCTTGCGGGTCGTCGGCGTCGAACTCGACGACGGCGAAGGCGACCTTCATCGGCACGTTCGAGTACAACTCGGAACCGGGTTCGCCGATACCTTCCGGCAACAGGATTTCTTGTTCGAGTTCATCTAGTTTCTCGCGCAGTGCCACCTTCGCCGCGGCTGCTTGCTGGGAATCGCTTCCGTTCATGACCAGCCACACGGCCGAAGCGCCGGCGACGGTTTGTTTGACCACATCATTGAGCACCGGCGAGTCGAGCGACCGGCCCGCCGCGAAGTCCGCCAGCCCGCCACGCCAATAGGTAATGCCACGCTTGCGATGTTGCACCAGAGCGCAGGGCAAGTCGACCTGGTCGTTAATTTCCAGCCAACGCTGCTGAAGATCAGGTTCCAGGTCACCTTCCACATCGCGCTCGACCAACTCGTAGCGCAATTCCCCCGACTCAAACAACGCGTTTTCCTTTGCTTGCTCCACAAGATTCTGCTGTGCATCGGAAAACGAGCCGCGGTGGAAAATGATCACCTCGGGCGCATCGGCGCGCCAGCGTTCGAGCGCATAACGGAACACGGGAACGTTGCACGCGCGGCCTTCGGCTACGGACAATAACAAGCAGGCGATCACGACCAAGCGTTTCATCTTGTTACTCATCTCCGAGGCAGGTGATTTTTCCGTCGGCGGTCGACAGAAACAACTTCTTCTGAGCGGCGGCCATGCCGTCCCACACCGGCAGCGATTCCAGCGAAACCGCGCCGACGGTTTCACCGCTCTTGGCGTCGACTACCAGCAACATACTCCCTTCGGCTCCATTGAGCACTTCGTCTTGCCGTTCGAGCAGCTTTTCGATTTGCTGATCGCGCTGCGAAATGCCTTGGAAGGTTTCCGCCTCGTCGATGATGTCGGGCGGACCGGCGATGAACAGCCGATCGCCCGAGGCGACCATCGCGCGGGCATAGACCGTGATATCCGAGGTCCAATTCGGTTTGACCTTCGAGGCGGCATTTTGATTGCCCTTGCGTTTGCCGATCGTGCCGGCAAACTCCATCGCCTTGCCGAATTTTCCGTCGACAGCTTTGGCGTCAACAATCGCGCCGTTGTTGCGATGACGCGAACCATCGCTCGCCCCCTTATCGAAGCTGATCGCCAATACGGCCTCGTCGGAAATCTCGTCGCCACTTTCGAAGCGGTCTCGTACTGCCTGCTCGCTGGCGGCGAGGAAGTAGAGTCTTACTTCATCGACTTGGCCTGCCAGGGGGAACGGAGATTCGTACTCGCCCACGGCCGATGCGTCGTCGGCGCCAATTTCAAGTCCTTGGACCGGGTCGTTCGCCAGCAGCGACGCGCTTTTGGCGCTGCCCGCAAGCTGGCCATCGACGTAGAGCCGGGCCTCGCCATCTTCGTGCAGCACACCGGCAACGTGATGCCACTGGCCGACGATGCGCTTTTCGCCCACGGCGCTGACCAGGTTGTTGGCCGCGCGTACATGGAAGACCGGTTTGCCTTTTTCGATCGTGAGCGCGAAACCGTCGGCCGGGCCGCCGCGAGCAACGATCACGCCCCCGGGTTTGGCCGCCTTGACCCAAGCTTCGACGGTAATCGGTTTGCCTTTAGGGTTCAGGCTCGGCGTAATCGGAAAGTGAACCATCGACCCGTTGCGGTTGCCTCCGCCACCCGCACCCTGGAAGCCGGGCGGCACATCGGAAGCCGAGAAGAGCTGATGCTCCAATTCGGTGGTCCAGCGCAGGTACTGCGGCTTACGTCCATAGCCAAAGACTTCGCCATCTTTATGCACGAGAATCCGTCCCGACGGTGCGAATTTGCCAGCCTGATAATAGCCGCCATGGCCACCAGCGAAGTTTCTTCCATATACCCAATACGACCGATGGAACCAGGAATCGTCGAGGAACCCCATGGGGGCAAAGAGATGCACGCCTTCGCCGGTTTGGGCGCCGCCTTGCTGGGCGAAGTCACCAGAGACCGGGCCGATCTCCTTCCGCTGGCCGTCGAAGTCGAATTTCTGCGATCGCATGAAGATGTGCTCGCCATCGCTTGACAAGATATCGGGCAAACCGACCGGCATTTGCAGAATCTTCAAACGCACCTGCAGATTCTCGCCCGTGTCGGGATCTCGATCGTCGATTTCGTGCTCGAAAATTTTCTTCCCTGTCGCCAGGTCCAATTCGAGCATGCGAAGTCCGCCATCGAGGAATACGCTGCGACCGGCCACACAGTACACCTTGCCGTCGCGCACCAGCACGGAGCCGTGAACCGGCCAGAGCGATTCGAGTTGCTCGAACGCCATGGTGCGTCGATCAGCGGGGGCGGCCTGGAATCGCCAGGCGAGTTCGCCGTCGCCGGCGCGCAACGCGTAAACCCATCCGTCGGCGCCGCCAAATACCACGTAGCCGTTGGCGAGCGTCGGCGGCGAATCAATCCTCGCTCCGATCGTGTAGGACCAAGCCTTCTCGCCGCTCCTCGTATTGAGTGCGTGCAGCGTGTGGCGGTCGGTTTGGGCAACATACAGATAATCGCCTGCAATCACCGGTTGCGTGAGCCGGCCGCCCAGATCGACCGACCATTGCTTGATCAGCGTGCTGGGCGCTTCGGTCGAAGCCGCGCCGCTGCGACTTGGATCGTGGCGAAACGTGGGCCAATCTTCGTCGGTTGCAGCGATCGGCTCGACGTCGCCAAACGCCGGCCCTTTCTCCAATCGCTCCTCGTCCGACTTGGGCGTCGGTGCGGTCTGAGCCGTAGCTGCCGGGGCCAAAGCATTGAAGCCGTAGAGTTTGGCCTCAGGGTAACAGGCGCAGTTGTGCGGCGGCGCGTAGACCAGGCCGTTACACGGCATCACGCCGTAGAGACAGCCGCCACGAACCCAGTGATGAATCTCCCAGTCCTTCTGCTTCGGATCGACGAATTCGATGCCTGTGCGCGAGGGAATCAAGAAATTGTCGGTCGCCTTGGCGATGTAGCAACGGTGATGGAACCAATAAGTATCGACATTCGGAGGAAACTCCACTTTTACTTCGCCGGTATGCGGGTCGCGCCCCGTAAACACGCCGGTGTCGCGTCCTGAAGTGGTGGGAGCACACCAGACGAGCCCGTCGACCACCATCAAGTCTTGTGGCGATTCGTAGCCGGAGTTCGGATGCGGTGCTTCCCAAAGCTGCTTGCCGGTTTGTGCAGAATAGGCGGTCATCTTCTTGTCGCCGCCGGCGAATAGAATCACGTCATCGTGAAGGACGAGCCGCGGCCCGAAGTTAAACGTGAACTTGTTTCGACGCGTTGCCGGCGCCGTAGTCCACTGCACGGTTCCTGAATCGCGGTTCAACGCGGTGATCTTCTCGCCGTCGTGAAAATATACACCCCGTGCGTCACAGGCGATCGTGAGTGACGCGATCGAAGTGGCCTGCGCCCAGAGTTGCTCGCCGGTCTTTACGTCGAACGCCATGATCACGCGCGGCTTCTCATTTTGCGAAAACTCGTTGCGTACGCGCGCCTGGTCGCCGGTGCCCGCAAACAGCGGCACGAAGTCCTTTAGTTCGGCCTCGTCCTTGTTGACCACGACAAAGACGCGGTTGCCGTCGACCAGGATCTCTTCCGTCGCGTCGGAGCCTTCGAACGCATGAATCGTCTCGCCGGTCACGGCGTTAATTGCCGTGAGTGGAGCTTCGTAGCCAAGGGTCGCGTAAACGACATCGCCAACGGCGACCAAGCGGCGGGCCAATTGTGTGGGCCCGCTCTTCAGCGGAAACAGGTGCGGTTGCCACGATTCGATATCGCGCTGCCAAAGCTTTGTGCCATTAAACGCATCGCGCGCCACCAACTTCCAGTCAGACGGAAGTTGGATTGAAGTGCGGCTACCCTCGTCCATGATGTAAAACATCCGGCCGTTAGCCGAAACCAGGGCGCTCATGCTCGCCATGCGGTCGTGATGACGCGACCAACGCGGATTGCCCACCCATTGCAATCGCCGCGGCGGTCCCACGCGATCGTCGTGCGCCACTGGGTTTCCACCCGGATCGTGCAAGTAGTGTGTCCATTCGTCGAGTTTCTCATCGAGCGGCTTAACGACCTTTTCCCACGTATGATCGGCCTTTTCGAAGTAAGCCACGCCGCGCGGCGTGAGCACGCGCAGTATCTCTTCGCGCGAAATGCCAGCGGTATCTTGCACGACCACGAGATTCACCAGGTTGTCGATATACGGCAACTGGTCGCCGCTGAGGAGATCGGCCGCCACCTCGCCGTAGGCGTCGGCTTCTTGAATGGTTTTGCGCGCCGTGGCCAGTTCGCCAGCGCTGTGCGCCAGTCCGTGCACTTGGTACGAGTCGTTGGCCTTCAGCGCCACGGTCAACGAGCCGTCGCCGCAGCCAAGGTGGACTACAAATCCTCCGCCGACGCCGGTGGCTTGAAGAATCGCCGTCGCCTGCTGCGAGGCCGTGGCGCCGTGCGCTCCTGGCCCGACAATTGCGAGCGCTGCTACGAACAGCAGCTGACTGCAAGTTGCACGAAGAGAAGAAAACGACATCGGTGAATTCCTCGGTGTGGGGTCGGTAACGAGATATGAGCATGGACGGGCCGACGCTCGCCAACGCCATGCCCGTCTTTTTCCTGAACGCAGTAACCACACAGTATAGACGTTCGTCTACTGCGGCTCAAACAGCCCGCGAGTAGCGCTAGAATCCTCTTCTCCGGCGCCAATTTCCTAGCGGTTGGCCCGTTGCGTGAACTGGGCTGTTACCCCATTCCCTCAGGTTCCAGCTTCTTTGCGTAATAGCGGAATTGATGGTAGGAGAGGCCTAGATGCCGGGCGGCGGCGGCTTGGTTGCCGCCCGACGCGGTAAGGGCATCTTCGAGCAGACGGCGCGAGAACGAATCGACCTTCGCGCGAAACGAGCCTGCGGCTCCGCGCAGTTCCTCATCAATCGGCAATGCTAAGTCGGAGGGAGTGATTTCGTTCGTCGTATCGCGATAGGCCGCGCGTTCGACGATGTTCTTCAACTCGCGCACGTTACCTGGAAACGAATAACGCCGCAGCGCCGCCAGGCTCGCGGCCGAAAACTCCTTGCCGGCGAATGTCGCCTCTTCAGCCGCGAAACGGTCGAGAAAATGTTGCGCTAGCACGGCGATGTCGCCTTTTCGCTTGCGCAACGGCGGCAGTTCGATCGTTTCGAAAGCGAGCCGGTCGTACAGGTCGGCCAGAAACTCGCCCTGGGCGATACGCTCCTGCAGATTGCGATTCGTGGCGGCGATAATGCGCACGCGGATGGATTGTTCTTCGCTGCCACCTACGCGCGACAGCACGCCGTACTCGACAACGCGCAGAATCTTCTGCTGAAAGGCGGGTGACATGTGGCCGATCTCATCGAGAAATAGCGTGCCGCCGTCGGCCTGTTCGAACTTGCCGCGACGTTGCGACTCGGCGCCGGTGAACGCCCCCTTTTCGTGGCCGAATAGTTCGCTCTCCAACAGCGAATCGTTGAATGCGGCGCAGTTGACCGTAACAAGCGGCCTGGCCGTGTCGCCGGCCGCGTAGTGAATCGCCCGCGCTACCGATTCCTTGCCTGTGCCGCGCTCGCCGACAATCAAAACCGGCCTGGGCACCGAGGCGATGCGATGGATGCGATCCAACAATTGTTTGATTTGCGGCGACCGCCCAATGATTGTGAAACGCTCCTGGAGTTCGGCGCGAAGCCGGGCGTTGTTTTCGTCGAGTTGGCGATTACGATCGATCACGCGCAAGAGCCGATCGAGCTTGCCCATCAACGTGCTGATGCGCGGGCCGAGCCGCGCGCCGAGCACCAGGAAATCGGCCGCGCCGCATTGAATTGCGTGCCGCGCCACGTCGACATCGCCTTGCGGCGCGACGACGACGATCGGCGTCTCTGGCATGATTTCCTGCAGCTGCGTGATACTCGTCCGCAGCTTGCCGCCGTCGGAAGTGTCGTCGAGCGGGCGAGGCAAAATCGCCACGCGATGCTCTGGCTCGCCGTCATCGGCTGTGGCCAATTCGTCCTCGCATTGCACCCGCAGCACTCGCCATGTTCCGGCAGTTTCGATCACGAACGCATCGTGCAGATCGGTTAAGTCGTAGCCGTCGGTCTCGAGAAGCAAGATGGTTCCGCGCATGGATGGAGTGTAGCGGAGAATGTGAGACAAATCACTAGATGTGAGAAAACCCACCACATCCCCACAGCCGTGCAAAGACTCGCAACATATTTTCAGCATGCACTTTACGTTGATTTTTCGATTTGGCCCACTTATTGCCTGAGAGTGTGCCTCGGCGAGCGACACGTGGTCGTTTGCTCATGATTGGTCGGCGGGCGACTCGGTCGTTCCCGTCGACGTCTTTGCATAGGGAGTCTCGTCTGATGGCACTTTCGCAATGGATTTTGGCCATGGATCTCGGTGGGCTGTGGACCTACGGCCTGGTGGCGGCCGTGGGCTTCACGCTGTTGTTGATGGCGCCGATCGCTTTGGGAATGGTCCGCATTCCTAACGACCGAGTCGGCGTGATCGAAAAGATCTGGTCCTCCCAGGGGTCGCTGCCCGACGGCACGCTGATCGCCTTGAATCAGGAGGCCGGCTACCAGGCCGACATCCTGCGCGGCGGCATCCATTTCGGGTTTTGGTTCTGGCAGTATCGCGTGCACAAAGTGCCGCTGACCGTCGTACCACAAGGCAAAATGGGCTATGTGTTCGCCCGCGACGGCGATCCCCTGCCACCGGAACAGACCATCGGCCGCGTGGTGCCGAGTAACAATTACCAAGACTCGCGGGCCTTTCTCGTCTCGGGCGAAGGCGGCCCGGTGGGGCAACGCGGTCGTCAGCGCGCGATCCTGCGCGAAGGCGTGTACGCAATCAATCTGGCCCTGTTTGTCGTCATTACCGAAGACAAAGTCTTCCAACTCAAAGACGATCGCTACGAAACGCGAACCATTGGCCGTTGGCAGGAACAACTTCGCGACATCGACGGCTTTAGTCCGGTCGTTGTAGGGAGGCGCCAAACGACGTCGCCGCTTGTAGAATACGACGAAGATGGGGCGCCGGTGCGCGTGGCTGGCGACGAGAACGGCGACACGATCGCCGTCATCACGGTGCACGACGGACCCTCGCTCGCGCCAGGGCAAATCATCGCCCCGCCGGTCGCCGCCGATGCCGACGATGCGAACTATCATAGCAACTTTCAGGACATCGAAAGCTTCCTGCGCGCCGGCGGTTGCCGCGGTCGCCAATATGTGGCGCTGACCGACGGTACGTACTTCATAAACCGGTGGTTCGCCACCGTGGAGTTGCTGCCGAAAACCGTCGTGCCGATCGGCCATGTGGGTGTGGTCGTCAGCTACTTTGGCGCCCAAGGCAACGATGTTTCGGGTGAAACTTTTCGCCATGGCGAACGGGTAGGCGAAGGCCAACGCGGCGTGCAAGCCAACACGCTCGGCCCCGGGAAATATGCGTTCAACACCTATGCCGGTCGCGTGCATCTGGTGCCCACAACCAACTTTGTGCTGCACTGGGTTACGGGCCGCACCGAATCGCATCGCTACGACGAAAGCCTCAAGTCGATCGACCTGGTTACGGCCGATGCCTACGAGCCGGTCTTGCCTCTTTCGATCGTCGTGCATATCGACTACCAGAAAGCGGCGAGTGTCGTGCAGCGGTTTGGCGATGTAAAAAAGCTGATCACACAAACGCTCGACCCACTCCTGAGCGCCTACTTCCGCGATATTGCGCACAAGAAGACGATGCTGGAACTGCTGCACGATCGCGATGACATTCAGGCCGAAGCGCGGCACGAATTGCAACACAAGTTTGCGGCTTTCGACATTGAACTGGTCGACGTGCTCATCGGCAAACCCGACACGGTCGAGGCGAGCGGCGAAATCGAAACGCTGCTCGAACAACTCCGTTTGCGGCAACTGTCCCGCGAGCAGATCGAAACTTACGAACGTCAGTCGGCCGCCGCCGAGCAGCTCAAAAAGCTCAAGCTCGCCCAGGCCCAGGCTGAAATGCAGACGGAACTGACGAATTCGCAGGTGGAAATCGAAATCGCCAGCAACCGTAGCGAAGCGGAACTGGCCACGTCGCGCAATCGGGCCCGGCAAACGGTGGTAACGGCCAAGGCGGACAACCGACGTCGCCTGCTCGAGGCCCAGGCCGAGAGCCGATCGCGCAAGCTGCTCGGCGAAGGCGAAAGTACGCGTGTGTCGCTCGAAGGCGAGTCGCAGGCCCGCGTGCTGCAACAGAAAATAGAAGCGTATGGCGATCCGAAGCTGTATGCGCTCTCGCTCGTGTCGCAGTACCTGTCGCATAGCCAGCAACCGCTCGTGCCGGAGCGGCTATTCATCAGCGGCGCAAGCCACAATGGCAACGGCACGAACGGCGGCGAACGCGGCCTGTTGGGCACGTTGATCGATATGCTCGTCGCTGAGAAGAGCGGTCACGAGCTGAACTCGCCGAGCCATGCACCGGCCCCTGCCGCGGCAACGGCCGCCAAGCGAACCGCAAAGGCCACGGTCGACTTCGACCGTAAGTCGGCCTAGGTGGCTGGCAAGAGTCCGGCGGGTCATGAGTCGATGGCCCGCCGGCAATTCGGTCATTTTCGGTGAGTTACCTTTCACTCTGGCGCGATCGACGCAAGAGCAGAAACGCCACGACGCTCGCAGCTACCACGCGTCCAACCTCCTGAGCCGCAGATTGGCTTGGAGCGGTTACGGCTCATCGACCGGGCGGTGGTCCGTCGTAGCTTGCGGCGGCCAGTCGCGAGCCAAGGCGGCGTCGTATTCGGCGCGCGCCGTATAGAATTCTGTGAGTGCGTCGACTTCCGCTTCAGCGGCTTCGATCGCGTATTGTTCGCGGAGTGTTACCGACAGCAAGTCGCTTTCGCCAAGCTCGAACTTTCGCCGCTCGACTTCCGCCATGTAATCTGCCAGACGCAACGACTCGCGCGCCTTGGCGAGCCGCTGGAATGCTGCATCGAGTGCGGCGTGCGACGTCTGAACTTCAGCTCGGATCTTATCGACCGTGTAGCGACGCTTCGCCGCCAGTTGTACCAACTTGCCATCGGCGGCGCGCGATTTGCCGATGGCTTTCCGCCGCTGGAGCGGCACATCGACGAAGATCCCGGCTTCGAGTTCAAAGGGCGTCTTGTCACCTTTCGAACTGGACGCGGGGCCCACATCTTGTGAGCCGACGATCTGGGCGTCGACGTTTGGCAACATGTCGTTTCGCGCTTCCGCGGCATCGACATTCACGCGGCGGACCAGCGCGTCGAGCATGGCGAGTTCAGGCCGGTTTGCGAGCGCGATGGCGGCGTCGGAGGGCAAATCGGCTCCGTTCAGAGCCGTTGGCGGGGGGAAGTCTACTAACTGCGTCTGATCGGCGATCAGCGGCTGACCTCCGTCGCTGCGGTAGAACAACGACAGCTTAATGGCCGATTGTTCGACCTTGCGCCTCAGATCGATCAACTTTGCTTCTCGTTGTGCAATGGCGCGCAGATTGTCCTGCAAGACTGGCGGGTCGATATCGCCAACGTCGACCTTTCTCCGCAACTGAGCGTTTCGCTGCTCGGCCAACGTGAGCGCGTGTTTGCCGATTTCATATTTGCGTCCAGCAGCAACCCAGTTCCAGTAGGCGATGCTGCCATCCCGGACGAAATGTATCAACTCAGCGAGGACTTCAGGCTCAGCGCGCTGTCGGTCGTAGGTGGCGCGCCATACCTCGGCGCGTCGGGCGTCGATCTCGCGATTACGCAACAGCGGAACGCGTAAACCAGCTTTGAACTCGCCACTGTCGTTCGTCTGGCGTTCTAAATACCAAGGCTGAAACTCGCCTCGACCGATGCGGTAGCCGCCAAAAATTTCACCACCGTGGTAAATTGGCTGCGACAGACCGGCTTGATGTCGATAGGTCTCATAGAATCCAACAGGACCATTCTCACTCGCACCTTTCAATTTTGTGTCGAAAGCCCCCCAAGCCGCCACGTGCTTGCCAGCCGCAATACGATATTGTTGATACGCCGCTTCGAGCAGAGGAAACGTGGAGTGGATCGACGAAACCACATCGCCCAGCGAGAGCGATGCCGGGCCGGGAGCGGGAACTGGAGCGGGGATGGATTCGACGACGGCGGGAGGTACGCCGGTAGACTCGCCGGTTGCCTCGTGGGAATTAGCAATCGCTGGTTCAGCCTGAGACGCGGCTGGTTGGTCGGAAACGGACTGTCCGTGATAGGCGACTACCTGCGCCGTCGGAGTCGCGGATACGTTCGTTCGGTCGTTATTCGATATCGGCGGAACGGACCGATGGTGATTCGTAGTGTCGCAGGCAACGTGCTGGCGTGCCTTTGACGAGGTGCAAGCGCATGTCGCTAGCAATATCAGCAGAGGCACGAATGGAATCCATCGGCCGTTACAGGATGCTTGCAGTGGAAACACGTGTGTGTTCTCTTCCGTGTCGTTGTCTCTTCTGCATGTTGCCGGACTCAACGACATCGGCGAGTAGATGTCACAGCCGGCCCCAGGGAGTCGGCACAGGCCGAATTTGGCGGGGGCGCTCGCAATGGGTAACAGACATTTTAGGCGCGCTCCAAGCGATAGGATCGGCATTATCCTTACAGCCGGAACACAGAGTTGCGCCAAGTTCCGGTTAGGTAAAGCTTGACGGTATTGACGAGGCGATGCGAACTAGGCCTCACGCCTGAACCTGAATACTACTCAAGACTTGGGAAGTTTTGGCAGCTTGCCGCCTTTCGGTTCTTCGGTCGATACCACGGGTGGGAAACCGTTCATATTTCGCCAGATCTCATACCACAGCGGCACTTGTTCGAGCAGCACCCAACCGTTGGCGCGAACTCCTTGACGGAGGAAACGCTGACTGGGCCATGTCGGATCCTGCGGATCAGGTCGCACGAGCACACGGAACTTGCCCTTGCCATCGTCCGTAGCGTCGACCGAGACCACCGTACCGCCGAACGTGCCGACGGCGACCGACGGCCACCCGGCGAATTGCACAGCGGGCCACCCTTCGAACTGCAGACGCACATGTCGCCCCGGTTCCACCAGTGGAGCGTCGTTGCCATCAAGCCAAACTTGCACGGCCCGGTCAGCGGAATCAGGCACAATCACGCAAATGGCTTCTCCTTCCTTGAGCACCTGGGAACTTTGGTTCGGCGTGATCCTGGTAACGAACCCATCGAAGGGCGCAACAATGCGCTGACTGCGCTGGCGGGCGACCTTGGTTTCAGTATCAAGCAATTCCTTTTCCGCTTTTGTCAAATCAGATTCAGCTTTGGCGACATCGCTCTCGGCCTTGGCGATATCGGCGGTCGACTTTCGTAAGGCGGCCGTGGCGTAGTCGATGTCGACCTGGGCTTTCTGCTCTTTTGCGTTTCGCTCACTCT
>JAGQOS010000097.1 GCA_020427265.1 Planctomycetales bacterium | reverse complement strand
ACGACGGGTGCGCCGGTCGATGGAAATCCGTATGCCAACTTGTTGCCGAACAGTCCGGCCGGCGGCCAACCGGCATATCAGCCTACATTCCCGGCGTACACGCCACCCATGTATTCGGCCGACTCGGCGCCGCGAACAGCGCTGGCGCCGCAGGGCGATACGTATCCTTCTCCGAGCGACCGCGCAGTGGTTCCCGACGTGCCGGAGGTGCCCAGTGTTCCGAATGCCACGCCGCCGGCCGAGCCAGCGGGACAGCCGGTCGACGAGTTGATGATGTACGACGATCCGTCGTGGTACAACCCGACAAGCTGGTTCGCCGGCCCGACCTGGGAGAACAGCGTGGAGTTCGGTTTGAATGGGTCGGACGGTAATTCGGAAACCATCAGTGTTCGCGCAGGCGCCAACGCCAAGCGCAAGACGGAACATAGCACGCTCAATCTCGAAGCCCGGTACAACAAGGCTTCGACGGCCGGCGTCGAAACGCAGAATAATGCGTTGGGGCAGCTCCGCTACGAATGGCTATTGGGCGATTCGCCGTGGAGCATGTTCGTGAATAGCACGCTGGAATACGACGAGTTTCGCTCGTTCGACGCCCGCGTGGCCGTGAACGGCGGTGTTGGTTATCGCATCATCGATCGCGAGAGCACGACGTTGACCGGCCGGTTCGGTTCCGGTGTGTCACATGAAATTAACGGTGTCGACGACGACTATGTGCCGGAAGCCGTGTTTGGGCTAGACTTCGAACATCAACTGTCGAAGCGGCAGAAAATTGTCGCGAAGACCGACTACTATCCGCAATGGGATGCGTTCGAAGACTACCGCTTGCTGAGCGACATCGGCTGGGAAATCCTGCTCAACGAGGCGGGGAACTTGAGCATGAAGGTCGCCTTGACGGATCGCTACGACAGCACGCCCGACGGCTTGAAACCAAACGACATCAACTACTCGTTGCTCTTGCTTTGGAAGCTGTAACGCGTTTTACTCAATGCCGTCGTTGGCCGCGTGGCCGACGTTTCGGTAACCAACTGAGTTATCGCCTGAATTATCTGGAAGGTTGTCGCCATGCCCAAGGTCTCCGTTTCCGTTCCGCACAATCTCTCCGCCACCGAAGCGCTCGAGAAAGTGCAGCCGGCGCTCGACAAGACGGTGAAGGACTTCAACGGGCACAGTATGGAAACGACGCCGGGCGACAACTCGGCCGACTTTAAGTTTAAGAGCATGGCTTTCACGATTTCGGGCCAGGTGCGCGCGACGGATAGCGATATCACAGTCGATGTCGAATTGCCCTTTGCCGCCATGATGTTCAAGGAAAAGACGCAAAAGGCGATTTCCAAGAACCTGACCCGGGCTCTCGAAAGCTGAAACAGCCCGGGCGACGCCTACAGCCGCTACAGACCGGCGCGAAACGGCGAATTTCTTGTTGAAAAAATACCGTTCGCGAAAAAATGTTGACCGAAATTTCGCCGGGTTGGTAAAATACGGGCGTCGTCAGCGAGTTCGACCTCGTGCCTAAGACTAACGGCCTCGATCGCCGACGGCAGCAGCACTTTTCTTCACCGTCACTCGTAGCGGGAGGGGCAGCAATGCTTGATCCGCCGGGCCACTCGGCCTGATTGTCGAACGCCTTGTTCGTTTGGCAATCGTTTCGACGCGTTAATGTGAAGGTCGCACCGCTATGGTGCGCCGCGCATTAGGAAAACCTCGTGACACTCGTAGCGTGAGGGGCATGCGTGAACGAGCTAGATCCACCGGGCCAGCAAGTTGGTCGTGCGGCGTGCGCCGCGTAACCCGCTTTCCTTTTGCACAGGAGGGGTCGACCATGCTGGACCCGCCCTACGAATAGTTGGCCGGACAAACGCGATTGCTAATTCGCGTTTGCCACTTGACCCTCTTTCTTCCCCGCAACCTAACTCTTCATAAAGCAACCTACTTCGAAGCTTCGTAGAACCCTTCGCGCTTGTCGAGCAGGACAGTGCGAAGGGTTCTTTTTTTGCGCGCCCGTCGCACCGCATGGCCGATAAGTCTGAGAGGCTTGTTACCCGACGAGCCGATTCGATCGTCATAGCCGTTATAGTCCGCCGAATTCTTCGCGCGATCGACTTGAATTGCCCGGCCGAAGCGAACCGCGAAAGTCGTACGGAGGTACGATTATCTAACGCAAATCGTGGGCAAAACGCCCATTTTCCCCTAGGCTGAATAGCGTATTCCACCGGGGCGGTTGCGGTATGCGCCACGGATTGTTTGCACGAGCGATCGCCCGGTTGGTCCGCGTTTTCCTGCGGACCCAATGTGATCGGTTCGCGCGAAGTCGTCCGCGGTAGCAAGACTCGCGTTAAAGGCATGAGATGTTGGCCGAGGCCCGAACTACCCACGAATGCATGGCAAAGCCATCCGACGATGACCGGCTCGAAATCCAGGCTTCGGCGGACGCCGCCGCGCCGGAACCTGATCGCCTGCTGCGCCGACGTCTCATTTCGGGTGGAATCTGGGCGGCGATTGGCCGGGCTTGCGGTGTCGCCGCGCTGTTGGGCATTCATGTCGTGTTGGCGCGCATACTCGAACCGACGGTTTTTGGCGCATTCATTCTAATCGCCAGCGTCATTCCCACGGCCAGCCTGGCAGCCATGGCCGGATTGAATCGGGCGGTCTTGCGACTCGTTTCCGAAGGGCTGGCGCGGGGAGAAGCGGCGCGCGTCGCAAGCGGTTTGCAACGTACCGGAAAACTCGCGGCTGTCTCGATCGTCGTTGTAGCGGTGGCTGTGGTCTTCGGCATGGCGGCATGGGGCGAACGATGGTTGCCAATCTCAGTAGGCCTGCCGTTGGCATCGCTCATCGGCATTCTGGTGCTGCTGGTCGCCGCGCAACAGTTGTTGGCCGAGGCGCTGCGCGGATTCCACGAGATGCGGCTTTCCAATTTACTGGCCGGCCAGAACGGCGGCCCGCTGGCCAACCTGGTCTTCCTCGGAATGCTCCTTGCGCCGGCATTGCTTGCTGCACCGATCACGCTTGAAGCCATTCTTCTGCTGAATGCCGTGGCCTTACTTTCGGTCATGCCGGCTGCCGCCTGGGTCATGCGCAAGCAGATTCGTGCGCAGCTTGCCGGGGCAAGCGACATAGCGAACGCCACGCAATATTACGCGTACCGTGACTTACTCGATGTCGGCCTGCCGGCCATGGGCGTGCAGGTGCTCGCCTTTCTGACCAGTCAGTGCGACATCTGGATCGCAGCGGGGGCGTTTTCGGGCAATGACCTGGCGCTATTCGGGGCGGCGCGGCGAATCATCTTACTGCTAGGCATCGCGCTGCTGCTGGCCAATCGCGCCGTGGTTTCGTCGATTCCATATTTACACGTGCAAGGCCGGCGCGACGAACTGCAACGGATGCTGCAAGGGGCCGCCGCACTGGTTGCCCTGCCGACCGTAGCGGGCCTGCTCGTGTTGCTGCTGGCGCCGCAGAGCGTGCTGGGCTTGCTGTTTGGCGATTTCTATCGCGAAGCATCGACCGTGCTGGTGGTGCTGGCTGTCGGCCAGATCGTGAATGTATGGACCGGTACATGCGGCCTGACTCTATCGATGACCGGGCATGATCGCATCTCGCTCATTGTCAATTTGGCAACGGCAGCGCTGCTATTCGGGCTTGGCTGGGTCGCGGCTACGGAGCACGGCCCGCTGGGGCTGGCGATCGTTTCGTCGACGATCATCGCGGCGCGCAACGTCGTGCTGTGGTTTCTCGCCCGCCTGATTGTCGGCGTGTGGACACATGTGCCGTTTCGGTTCTGGCAATACCTGCCGCAACGCAAACCTCGGCGTCTGACGACGAACGGATAAGAACAACAAGACACGATCATGCGGACACCGAACTTTTTCATCCTTGGAGCACCGAAAAGCGGCACGACCGCGATGTATCGATATTTGGTCACGCATCCGCAGATCTTTATGAGCGATCCGAAGGAGCCGGCGTTCTTCGCCACCGATTACCCGCGATTGAAGGAAAAGTTGCCGGTGCCGATGAACTCGCTGGACGACTACCTGGCGTTGTTTGCTAAGGCAGAAACCGAGCACGCGATTGTTGGCGAAGCGTCGACGGCCTATCTGTCGTCGCAAGCGGCCGTGCCGGGAATCGTCGAATTCAATCCGCAGTCCAAATTCCTGGCCATGCTGCGCAATCCAGTCGACTTCGCGGCGTCGTTCCACGGCCAGAAGCTCGTGGACCTAGCCGAAGACGAACCGGACTTTGAAAAGGCGTGGCGGCTCCAGAACGAGCGGGCTGCGGGCCGCTTGATTCCTTCGACATGCCTCGAACCGCAACTGCTACAGTACGCGCGCATCGGCGCGTTCGGTACGCAAATCGAACGTTTACTCGGCCACGCCAAACGCGATCAAGTGAAAGTGCTGTTGTTCGAAGATTTCGTCCGTTCGCCCGCCGATGCCTATCGCAGCGTGCTCGAATTTCTCGAAGTGCCCGACGATGGACGCAGCGACTTTCCGTTGATTAACGAAGCGAAACAACACCGCTTTAAATGGGCTTATCGTTGGCTGATGACTCCCGCCGGGCGTTACACGCGTCGTTTGTTGAACCATCACCCGATCGCGCGAGGCCTAAAGCAACGCATTCTGTTCAAACCGAAGCGGCGATCGCCGCTTCGTCCGGCATTCCGCCAGGAACTGGCCGACGTGTTTCGGCCCGAAGTGAAGCGTCTGGAGACCCTGCTGCAACGTGACCTTTCTCATTGGATGACCTCGGCATGAGCGACCACGAAACAATTTCCGAACCGACGGTCGACGCAAACCTGGAAGCGGCCCCCGGCGCGTCCGCAGCGCCGGCTTCCGAGCCAACACCTGCCCCCGCGGCTGCGCCACAGCCGAATTTCTTCCTGATTGGCGCGCCGAAGTGCGGCACGACCGCGTTGGCGCAGTACCTGAGCGAACACGCTCAAGTATTCTTCGCAAATCCCAAAGAGCCGTTCTTCTTCAGCGACGATTACCCCATCCTGCGCGAAGTCCATCAGATGGAAACGCTCGAAGCCTACTTGAAACTCTACTCAGCGGCCCAGCCGCATCACCG
Source organism: Planctomycetales bacterium (assembly GCA_020427265.1). Classification (GTDB taxonomy): domain Bacteria; phylum Planctomycetota; class Planctomycetia; order Pirellulales; family JAGQOS01; genus JAGQOS01. Next base: position 7,833 of record JAGQOS010000097.1, on the reverse strand, counting down.
CGCGATCGGCGAAGGGTCGACGAACTATCTGAATTCGGAAGTGGCAATCCAGAACATTCTCGCCTTCAACGCCGAGGCCAAGTTTCTGGTCATGCTGCGCGACCCGGTGGAAGTGGCGCATGCCTTTCACGGCACGCTCGTCTATAGCTTCAATGAAGACGAACGGAATTTCGAGAAGGCGTGGCATTTACAGGCAGCGAGGCGCGCCGGCCGGGCGATCCCCAAGACTTGCCGAGCGCCGCAGTTTCTGCAATATGGCGACGTGGCGAGGTTCGGCGAACAGATGGAGCGATTTCTCGATCTCGTACCGGCGCCGCAGCGCAAGATCATCTTATTCGAAGATTTTGTGCGTAACACGCGGCGCAGTTATTGCGAAGTCGAGCGCTTCCTCGGTCTGGACGACGACGGGCGCGACAAATTTCCGCCAGTTCACGGCGCTCGTACGCACCGCATGGCTTGGCTGCATAAGTTCTTCAAACGGCCGCCGCAAAAGCTGGCCGGCCCAATCCTTTCATTGCGCCGCGCCATGAATAACCGCCAACGCGGACTCGTTCCGTATCTCAAGAGCAAACTACATGTACGACAACAGCGCGACAAACTGCGCCCCGGTTTTGAGGAGGAGTTGCGACGATTTTTCGAGGACGACGTACGTCGACTCGAGTCGTTGCTGCAATGGGACCTGAAGCATTGGATCACCGGAAAACGGTCCGCGAAGCGATGAGCCGAACCGACTACTTTAGTAACACGCGAACGAATCTTCCTAGGACAGCCTCATGTCACCTGCCATCATGGAACTGAATACGACACAAGCCAACGGCGACGCGGACAGATCCCGTGAAGAGCAATCCTTGACGTTTCTTCAGATGCATAACGTGCCGCTCTCGCCGGGCGGCGCGGATACGGTGCTGGATAACGAAGCGGAAATGTTGCGACTTCACGGCCATCGCGTCGTGCGTTACACGATCAGTAACGACGAACTCGCCGGCATGTCGAAGCGGCAGATTCTGCAGTCGGCCTTGTGGAATCGCCGCGCCGTGCGCGAAGTGCGCGAAATGATCGCCGCACAGCGCCCCGACGTGGTGCATGTGCATAACACATTTCCGATCATGTCGCCGGCCGTCTTGCGAGCCGCCCATCAATGCGGTGTGCCCGTCTTGATGACGCTGCACAGTTATCGCCTCTCGTGCCTCAACGGGCTGCTGTATCGCGAAGGCGCCATCTGCGAGAAGTGCGTAGGCAAGACACTGTCGCTACCCGGCATCGCCCGTGGGTGCTACAAGGAAAGCCGCCTGGCGAGCAGCGTCATCGCCGGCGCGCTGGCCCTGCATCGGACGATTGGCACCTATCGACGGCATGTCGACGCCTACTTGGCGCTCTCGCCGTTCGCGCGGCAAGTGCTCGTGCGGAGCGGGTATCCGGCCGAACGAATTCACATCAAACCAAACTTTGTGCACCCTGCCGCCGGCCAAAGCGATGGCGGCGGCGGCTACGCGCTGTTCGTAGGCCGGTTGACGCCCGAAAAAGGCGCCGCCACGGTCATTCGCGCTTGGCGGAAGATCGGCTCCCGACTGCCGATCAAATTCGTCGGCGACGGCCCCTTGCGCGGCGAACTGCAGCGCGAAGCCGCAACGGCCGACGGTGTTGAATTCCTGGGCTGGAAATCGAAGGACGAGGTCGCCGACTTGCTGCAGCGAGCCAAAGTCGTCGTCTTTCCGTCGCAGTGGTACGAAGGCCTGCCGATGGTCATTCTCGAAGCGTTTTCCGCCGGCGTTCCGGTCGTTGCCAGCGATGTCGGGAATTTCACCGACGTGATCCGACCTCAAGCCACCGGGTTGCATTTCCGTACAGGTGATGCCGACGACCTGGCCGCGCAAATCGAATGGCTGCTGGCCAATCCCACAGAGTTCGCTGCGATGGGCCGGCAATGCCATGCCGAGTATCTGGAAAAATACTGCCCCGAGGCCAACTACGCCCTCTACATGCAGATCGTTCGCCAGGCCTGCCAGTCGCGGTCACACACCCAATCCGCACAATCTAACACCTAACGCCTATTCTCCCATGCGAATTCTTCTGATCACCGAAGCGTCGGATGCCGGTGTTGGACGGCACTTCCTCGACCTGGCCGAGGGACTCCTTGCCGCCGGGCACGAAGTGCACCTGGTCTATTCGTCGCTACGGCTCGGTCGGAATTTCGCGCGGCGAGTCGAGGGATTGTGCAGCGCCGCTTGTTGCGTTGTCGACATGCGTCGCGGGCCGCATCCAAGCGATTTTCACGCCGTGCTGCAAACGCGTCGCTACATTCGCGACCGTGGGCCTTTCGACGTGATCCATGGACACAGTTCCAAAGGTGGCGCGATCGCTCGCCTGGCCGGCGTGGGCAGCGGCTCAGCAGTGCTTTACACGCCTCATGCGTTTGTCACTATGGACCCAAATCTGTCGGCCAAGGCTCGATTCATCTATGGCGCCATCGAGCGCGTGCTTGGTTGGCTGTCGAGTTCCGTCGTCGCGCTGACCGGCGACGAACGGGCCGCCATCGCCCGAGCCGGTGTGCGGGCTGGGAAAATCGCGATTGTTCCCAACAGCATCGCGCCGCCGGAATTTCTATCACGAGCCGAGGCCCGCCAGCAACTAGGCCTGCCGCGCGAAGGCGTAACGGTCGGCTTTGTAGGGCGGCTGTTCGAGCAGAAAGATCCGCAACTTCTCCTGCGTGCCTTCGCCCAAGTGGCGGATCTACCAGAATTGCCGATTCTTGGGATTATTGGCGATGGGCCGCTGCGCGGCGAGCTTGAAGGCTTGATCCGCGAGTTTGCATTGGAAGGTAAGGTACATTTGCTCGGCGAACATCCGGCAGCACCGCTCATGCGGGCGTTCGATATCTACGCGATGTCGAGCCTGTACGAAGGCATGCCGTATGTCTTGCTCGAAGCTATGGCCGCGAGCCTGCCGATCGTTTCAACCGTCGTGTCGTCATCGCCGGAGTTGATCGACGATGGCGTCAGCGGTTTGCTGGTTCGCCAGCGCACGCCGGAAGCGTTTGCAGCGGCATTGCGGCAACTCATTGTCGACGAGTCGAAGCGAAATCAGTTTGCGGCGGAAGCGGCGCGCCGGGCGGCCGGATTTACGCTTGAAGAAATGATCGAAACAACGGTCGACCTGTATCGGGACATGCGTGTGAAGGAGCATGGCCCAATTGCCGGTGAAACACGGAAACAAACGGAAGAAGTTCGGCGTTCGCCCGTCGCGTGTGGCGCCGGCGAGTCGAATGGCATGAACGAGCGAGAACCAACGTGCTGATCCTAGGATTTCTATCCGTCGCCGCCTGTATCGTCGTTTGGATCGGCGTCTACCGTCTTTGCGTACGCCATCCGCTCGATGTTTTCGCGCTGATGATGTATCTATTCGCCTTCATGCAGATCTTTCGTCCTCTGCTGTTTGTCCTAGGGCTGGATACGCCGCACCCGGATCGGTTGTTCATGACCGTGAACTACGAGCCATTGCTGATCGAGGGCCAGGTGCTAACGATCGTGTGGCTCCTGTTCATGGCGTGGGGCGCGCGTCTGGCGACCGGTAGTCCGGTGGGTCTGGGTCGGGTCATGCCGTCGGTGCGTGGTTTGCCGAATTCAAAGGTCTTTTTGTACATCGTCGCCGGGATCACTGCACTGGCGCTGCTCGTAACGCTGTATCTGCTCAAGCGGTTCGGCGGCTACGCCGCGATGATCTACGCTGTGAAGGTCGACAAAGACCTGGCCGGCATGTATGTGCTGCGGCAATTCGGTGCACTGGGCTGTTTTCTGTCGGCTGCCCTCGCTTTGTATTTGGCCTATCTGCGGCGTCACGGAGTCGCCCGAGTCGCCACGTTCTGGATCGTCATGGCGTTGGCGATGGCCGCCGTCAACATGCTCTGCGTCTTCGCCTGGGGAAATCGAGGCGCCGCGGTGATGTCGTTCCTCTCGCTGATGTTCGGCTTCCACCTGTTCATCCAGCGTGTTCCGATTTGGGGCATCGGCCTGGCCACCTGCTTGTTTGTCTCCGCCATCCTCGGCCTGCGCGTTGTGCGCGATCAGATGCTAACGGGTGAAATCAGCGATTCGATCAGCGACGAGAGCGCGATCCGCGCGTTTTCGGTCGGCACGAACAATACGCGTTTCGACGCCTTTATGCTCATGCTCAAAGACTTTCGCGATACCGACGAACTCCGCTGGGGCGAAGACTTTGTGAACGGTTTTGCCGGCATGATTCCGCGCAGCGTGTGGCCGAACAAGCCGGAAGTCATCGCGCCGGGCAACTGGTTTCGTAAGAACTACGATCCCGACGTGAAGAATGGTTGGCCCTTCACGATCGTCGGCGAATGGTACATTAACTTCTGGTATTTCGGAGTTTGCGTCGGCGGCCTCATTTCCGGTTTCCTGTACCGCGTCCTGCAATATGTTTACGTCGACTTTTTGAAGAACCCGATCTCGTTCATCTTCTCACTCATTGTCGTGAAAATGGTTTTCGAGTCGGGCTTCTGGAGCCAGGGCCCCACGCGCTATGTGCTTTGGTGCATTCCCATGCTCGGCGTTTCCTGGCTGCTACAGCGAACGATTCCGCCTCGCCGGCAGGCGGCGCGCCATTCCGCCGCGCCCGCAACGGCCGACGCCCCGCAGCCAGCAGGCGTTGCGTAATCGGTCGACGCGATGTGCGTCGTTACTCGTTGCTAGTCGGCCGAGACGGCGTTTCGGCCACATCGACATCACGGCGAACAAGCGGAACGCCCAAGTGCTGCTCGTACCACACCGGCCAGGCACGCAGCACCGGCTCGCCCCAATCACCGTACCAGGCGTAGCCGCCGCGACGTTCGCGTTCGATTTCGGCAAGCCGATCGTGGACGACGCCGTCGCGGCCGAGAAACATCGGCCGATTCCGGTCAACGCTATAAAACCGCGCCCAGAGCGGTTCGGCATCGGTATCGATCAGAGCACGCGTGTCGTCGCCCTGCTCCTCGATACGCAAATTGTAAACGCGCGACCGCTCGAACCAGCGGCATGCGCCGTTGACCGCGTGCACGACGGCCGGGCTCGGGTGTTCGAGGCTCATGAGCAACAGCACCACTTCCGCACTCTCGGCACTGCTGAGCGCGATCGGTTCGTAGGCTCGTGCCGGCCGCGGCGCGAGGGTTTGCTCGTCGTACTGCGCACACCAAACGGCCGGCGTCCCATTGACCGAGACCTGCGTCCGGAGAAGGCAATCGATGCCACGCACGAAAGCGGCCTGGCAATGGCGACGCCGACGGTCAAGGAAGTCGAACTCTTCGCGCTCGGCAACATCGCCGACTAACCGCAACAGATTGACCATGACGTGGTCGTTAAGCGTTATGTAGCGAGGATAGCCTCCGCCCGGCGGAAAACTCTGCGGCCATCCGCCGTTGGGGTATTGGGCGTCGAGTATCGTGTCGATCGCCCGCTTGATGGCCTGAAAGTAGCGTTTCTCGTCCGTAGCTCGATAGACCTGGGCCAGGTAGCGGATTTCGCCAACCGTGGCGCCGTTATCGAACGTGCCGCGAGTTTCGTCGGACTTCTTGCCCTCGTCTCGGCGCCCGGTATCAAAGTTCTTGGGCCAAATCCCGTGCCGGGATCGATTGGCTAGGAGATTGTCGGCGATTCGCAGCGCCTTCTCTTGTGCGAACCAGTCAGCTTCTTTGGCTCGATACTTTTGCCACGGAAACTTGCCAAAGCTCTCCGCGTGCGCATTTGCGCCGATCACGATTGAAAAGACGCTCAGCAGAGGAGCGACCGCGCCAAGCGGCGCGCTGATCGGTATGGAAAAAGAACTCGGCCGGGCCATGCGCCAAATTATATGTCAACCCGGTTTGCTCTCCAACGCGACCTTCTGGCGCCAGCATCTCGCGCGATTCGTTGCTTGCTGTCCTAGCGACAGCCAGTAGAATGGCCGGCAACCCTCGACTCGAATGGAAAGGCATCGATGGCGAAATCGCAGAGCAAACAGATCGACAAGAGCGACTACGAAGTTTCGCGGCCGACGCCCAACAAGAAGATCGCCGCGCCGCGACTCGCATATCGGCCGCAACGGCCGGACAAATATCGCCCCGGAATCGGGCTAATCGGTTGTGGTGGCATTACCGCCTCGCATCTAACCGTCTATCGTCGCGCTCGCTATCGCGTGGTCGCATTGATGGACCTGGACCGCGCGCGCGCGGAATCGCGGCGCGACGAGTATTATCCGCGAGCCTGCGTGTTGGATACCGCCGAAGAACTGCTCGCACGCGACGATGTGGAAGTGGTCGACATCGCCACGCATCCGTCGGAGCGTGTGCCGCTGATTGAAGCGGCGATCGCCGCCGGAAAGCACGTGTTGAGCCAGAAACCGTTTGTCACCGATCTCTCGGTGGGCAAACGTTTGGTCGCCGCGGCCAAGCGTAAAGGCGTGCAACTGGCCGTGAATCAAAACGGCCGCTGGGCGCCCCATGTAAGCTACGCCCGTCAGGCCGTGGCGGCGGGACTGTTGGGCGAGATTACGAGCGTCGATACGGCGATTCACTTCGATCACAACTGGACGGCTGAAACACCGTTCAACAAGATTCGGCATTTGATCCTCTACGATTTCGCGATCCATTGGTTCGACATGGTGCATTGCTATCTGCGCGAGCAGAAGGCCACACGCGTGTACGCGGCGACGCAGGCGACCAAAACGCAACAGGCGCGTCCTCCGCTGCTGGCGCAGGCGTTGGTCGAATTTCCCCACGCCCAGGCCTCGCTCATTTTTCGTGGCGATACACAGCGCGGCGCGCAGGACCGCACGGTGATTGTCGGCACGAAAGGCACGCTCGTATCCGAAGGATCGAACTTCAACGAGCAGACCATTCGCATTTTCACCGATCAAGGCATCGCCACTCCCAAACTGACCGGGCGTTGGTTCGACGACGGATTCGACGGCACGATGTCCGAGCTGCTGTTGGCGATTGAACAAAGGCGGGAGCCCAGCAATTCGGCCGCCGACAATTTGCACTCGCTAGCCCTCTGCTTTGCCGCCCTGGCTAGCGCCGAGACGAAGCAGCCGGTCAAACCAGGTGCGGCCAAGCGTATCGAACCCGCCTGGCTTACCATCTGAAATGGTGAAATCGCCAAATAATCGGCTAATCCGCAAATGCTAGCTGCAACGACTGTCGTTTGGCGATTCAATAAAATCGACTATATTCACAAGCTAACGGCGAATAGCCTATCAAACCTGCCGTAGACCATTTTCCGCCGGCGCGGTCACTCCTGAAACTTTCGCCGGAACAAATTCCCTGGGATTTCAGCACTCCATGAGCAAAAAGAGACGAGGCAAATCTACCTCGCAATCGGCGCCGCCAACGCCGGAAGAAGCAAGCAGCAAACGTCCGGCTCCCGATGCGGGGGCGCGGAGCATGCGGGAGACGGTCGAGTCGATCGCCATCGCCTTCATTTTGGCGTTTCTTTTCCGCACGTTCGAGGCCGAAGCGTTCGTCATCCCCACGGGGTCGATGGCGCCGACCTTGCAAGGCCGACACAAGGACATCGACTGCCCCAAGTGCGGCGTACGCTATCGCGCCAGCGCTAGCGCCGAGGTCGAGGCGAACGACGATCCTGCCGCGGCATTCTTGGGAGATCAACGTCCGCTGGCTGATCAAATCGAATCGGAAATCGTCCAGACGACTTGCCCGCTGTGCCGCTTTCCCATGAGCGTCGATCCCCGGCCAACACTCGAGGAGCAAGAAGACCCGCTCGTGGTCGCTGGAGCGCAATTGCCCTCGTACAACGGCGACCGAATTATCGTGGGAAAATTCAACTACGAATTCTCAGATCCGAAGCGGTG
>JAGQOS010000096.1 GCA_020427265.1 Planctomycetales bacterium | reverse complement strand
TCGCGCTGGCTGCCGCCAATGATCTCGCCGACGCCCGGCACGAGCACATCCATCGCCCGCACCGTGGCGTCGTCGTCGTTCAACTTCATGTAGAACGGTTTGATCGTCTTGGGATAGTCGTACACGATGATCGGCGCGCGGAACTTTTCCTCGGTCAGGTAGCGTTCATGTTCGGCCTGCAGGTCTTTTCCCCAAGCAATAGGAAAGTCGAACTTGCGGCCGGAGCGCTCGAGATGATCGATCGCTTCGGTGTAGCTGACATGCAGGAAATCGCTCTCGAGGATTTCACGCAGCCGATCGATGGCGTTTTCGTCAACGCGATCCATGAAGAACCGCATGTCTTCCTGGCAATCTTCGAGAACATCTCCGAAGACGCGCTTGAGAAACCGCTCGGCGAGCCGCATGTTGTCGTTCAAGTCGAAGAACGCGGCCTCGGGCTCGATCATCCAGAATTCAGAAAGGTGGCGCGAGGTATTGCTGTTCTCAGCACGAAACGTGGGACCAAACGTGTAGACTTTGCCCAAAGCGCAGGCATAGGTTTCCGCTTCCAACTGGCCGCTGACCGTGAGATAAGCCGGCCGGTGGAAGAAGTCTTGCGAGTAGTCGATCTGTCCGTCTTTTTTTGGCGGATTGGCCGGATCGAGCGTGGAAACGCGAAACATTTCGCCCGCGCCCTCGCAATCGCTGGCCGTAATGATCGGCGTATGGACGTAGAGAAAACCTTCTTCTTGAAAAAAGTTGTGGATCGACCGGCAAATGCAATTGCGCACGCGTGCGACGGCGCCCAGCGCGTTGGTGCGCGGTCGGAGATGCGCCCATTCGCGCAGTTTCTCGAACGAATGCCGTTTCTTCTGCAGCGGATAGGTTTCGGCGTCGGCCGTACCATGCAAAATGACCTCGCCGGCGTGCACTTCGGTCGCCTGGCCTTTGCCACCGGACTCACGTACTTCGCCGCGCACGGTCACACTGCAACCGGCCGTGAGATGCTTGATCTCGGCTTCGTAATTCGGCAAGTCGGCGTCGGCAATCACTTTTTTGTTGCCGAGCGACGAGCCATCGTTCAGTTCCAGGAAGCTAAAACCGCCTTTGGAATCGCGGCGCGTACGGATCCATCCTTGCAGGCAAATTTGTCGGCCGATAGCCTCGGCTTCGCGAGCCGCTCGGACACTGATCTTTTCCATCGCTTGGCACTCCTTCGCCCACTTAGTCGATCGAGTTAGAAGCCGATTCGACCGTATTATAGCACCTTAGGCCGCCTCAACCGCCGCTTTGCCTCGGAGGAGAAAACCGCCAATGACGGCGACGACAAACACGACGCCTAACGCGATCACCACGCGGCCCGCCGTAGGATGACCGGCGTTCTTGAAGATGGCCGCGCCGGCCGCAATAATCGCGCCCACGACCGAAATACCCATGAGTCCATTCCAGGCGAGCATCTTCGCGCCGGTCGGTTTTTCATCGCCCATCAACGACTTGCTGTTCATCATTAAGAAGAACGTGATGTAGGCGATCGGCAGTAGCATCATGCCGAAGCTCGAGGTGAGAATCGCCAGCCACAGTTTCGCCGGGCCGTCCCAAATCAACGGCCACAGCGCCCCGGCAACACCGGCAACCAGGCAGCCGGCCACGTACATTGGGCCTCGATCGGATTGGCCAGTCGCCTCGCAAAAAACGAAGCCGTTGATGAGCATCAGGATAATGATCGTGGAAAAGCCCATGCCAAACACGCCGAGACCGAAGATGTAATTGGCCGTCTTCTCGCCGACCAACGGCGCAAGAGCTTTGGAAAGCGTGAAGGCGTCGCGTTTGACCAACGACGAGGCGATCTTCTTTTCCTCGGCAGGAAGTTCCGCCATTTTAGCCAAGAGCGCCGCCCGCTCCACCGCGGGCATTTCGGCCGATACTTCATCGAACGACTTGCCGGCGCTCTCTTCGTCGACCCGGACCAGTAGCATGTCCTTGGCGCCTTTAAACGTGGGGCTTTGCTCAAACACGGCCGGATCGCTGCTGAGGAATTGCTCGTCGACCTTGGCATGAAAGGCATAGCTGGCGGCAATCACAACGCAACTGGTGACGAGGATGTAGGGAATGGCCATACCCGTCGACAGGTCGAAGCGAGCCAGGCCGCGGAACGGCTTATCCCAGCCGCGATGGAGCATGGAATAGGGCATCAAAAACGTCATGTTGATGCCCACGGCCGTTGCCGCCGCCGCGATCATCACGTCGCGCTGCTGATCCAAAACTCGGGTCGCCCAAAACGTGCGGGTCGACTCGGAGAGCCCGGACATCAACTCGGAAAGCGAACCGGCAGGGTTGTTCCACTGCCCGGGATCGGGCACGAAACCTCTAAAGACGGCGCCCCAATTCAACGCGCCTTGCATACTCAGATAAATTGTCACGCCGAAAAAGCAGATGACGACCATGCCGACGAGCGTTTTCAAGAAGAGATCGAAGAACTTGGCCGCCTTACCTCGCTGCTTGTTCAGGATGACGATGCACGTGGTCGCAGCCAGAATGGCGAACGACACGCCCAGCTTCGTCGTGGGCGGACCGACTTCGCCCGTATCGGCATTGACAGCCTGCGCTGGCAACCCGCCAGGCAACAGGCAGCGATCGAGCGCTTCGTAACACAAGCTGAACTGAGGCATGCACCAGATGATATTGGCCATACCGGTGGCGATGAGCCAACTCCAACCGAGGGCCGGGTTGATGTGCTTGTTGATGGCGTCGAAGGGGCGTTCGCCGGTCGACAGGGTAACGTAGCTGATGGCGGAAAGCATGACCACGCCCATGGCGATCGCCACGAGTTGGAGCCAAAGCATGCTCGTGCCGCCGAGAATTCCCAAGAAAAGCGAGCCGGCCAACGAGCCGCCGCCCAGCGTGATCGCGCTTTGCAACCAACCGGGGCCCGAAAGCTTGACAAACGCGCCGAGCTTTGCGCCGCCCCCTTTCGCCTGCGCATCGAGAAGTAACTGCCGTTCTGCGTCGACTTTGCCTTGATCCGCCGCCATATGCTTCAAATCCCCTTTGCCGCCAGGTATCGTTCCGCGTCGAGCGCGGCCATGCATCCGGTGCCCGCCGCAGTGATCGCCTGGCGATAGTAGTCGTCGGCCACGTCGCCGGCCGCGAACACGCCTTCTACGCTCGTATACGTGCGCTGCGCCGTGGTCCAACGGATGTAACCCTTGTCGTTCATTTCCAATTTGCCCTTCAAGAAGGCCGTGTTGGGCGTATGTCCGATGGCGACAAAAAAGCCGCTCGCGTCGAGTTCTCGCGTCGACTCGTCGACCGTGCTCTTGATACGCGCCCCGGTGACGCCGTCGGCGTCGGTGCCGAGCACTTCGTCGACGACCGAATTCCAAACGATCTCGATTTTCGGATGTTCGATGGCCCGTTGAGCCATAATTTTTGAAGCGCGCAATTCGTCGCGGCGATGAATCAGGTAGACGGTCGAGGCGAACTTGGCCAGGTAGTCGGCCTCTTCGACTGCGGAGTCGCCGCCGCCTACGACAATTAACGGCTTGTTGCGGAAACGCGGCAACGCGCCGTCGCACACGGCACAGGCGCTCACGCCCTGGTTCTTGAAACGCGATTCCGATTCGAGACCCAAATAATTGGCCCGCGCCCCGGTCGCAATGATGATCGTATGCGCCTCGACCTCTTTGCCCGCGAGCGAAGTGAGCTTGAACGGGCGGGCGTCGAAGTCGACATCGACGATGTCGTCGGTCTCCACGCGCGTGCCGAAGTTCAAAGCCTGCTTGCGCATCAACTCCATCAGTTCGGGTCCGCTTACGCCTTCCTTCTTATGCATGTCGGCCAGATAGCTCTTGTCGGCGGGTAGCGAACTGGTGAGATACGTCGACAGGTCGCCGGCGGGGAAGCCGGGATAATTTTCAACTTCGGTCGTCAGCGCCAACTGCCCCAGGGGCAACGTGCCTTGCAGGCGGTTTTCTTCGGTCTGCGCGCCCTCGAAGACCAATGGCTCTAAGGCCGCACGCGATGTGTAGATGGCCGACGCCCAACCGGCGGGACCGCTTCCGATAATGACTACTTTTTCTGCCACGCTTGTAATCCTTCCTGCGGCTACGAATCCTCGCCGCCGAGGTCATTCGTCTGAAACGATTGGGGCTGTCGCGCTTCTTGGCTCCCCCTCGGCCGGCCAGCGGCGGCCGATTCGTCGAACTTGGCCCGCATTATAGGTGGGCCGCCGCACGGCGTCCACCGAGCCGAGCGAAGCCGCGCTGCCCGAGGGCGCAGGACTGCAAAGTGGCCTGAAGAATTGGTATGATGAAGCGACCGGCGTCTCGTAATTCGGCCGCACTCTTGGGAACTCGTTCGTATGACGACTTTATTGATCGCCCTCGGTTCGATCGTTGGCTATTTGATCGCCTACCATACGTATGGCCGCTGGCTGGCCCGGCGCGTGTTCCAACTCGATCCCCAGGCAAATGTACCGAGCGTGGCGTTGAACGACGACGTGGACTACGTGCCGACGTCGAAATCGGTGGTCTTCGGCCATCATTTCACGAGCATTGCCGGCACGGGACCGATCGTTGGCCCGGCCATCGCAGTAATGTGGGGCTGGCTGCCCGCGCTCGTTTGGGTGCTGCTCGGTTCGATACTGATCGGCGCCGTGCACGATTTCGGCGCGCTGGTCGTGTCGATGCGCAATCGCGGGCAAACCGTGGGCGACGTGGCCGGCCGCGTCATCAACAAGCGCGTACGTCTGCTGTTCCTGCTGATTCTGTTCATGGCCCTGACAATTGTGTTGGCCATTTTCGGCCTGGTGATCGCCAGCGTGTTCCGCCAATATCCAGCCTCGATCTTTCCCTGCACCGTGCAAATTCCCATCGCCGTACTGATCGGGCTGTGGCTCCATCGTAAAGGCGTGCAACTGCTGATCCCTTCGATCCTGGCACTTACGGTCATGTATCTCACGGTCATTTACGGCGATGTCGGCGTGCTCGATACGATCAATCAGGCCATGGCCAATTGGTCGCTCATCACTTGGGTCGTGATCTTGCTGATCTACTCGTATGTCGCGTCGGTGCTGCCGGTGTGGCTGTTGTTGCAGCCACGCGATTACATCAATTCGCTACAACTGATTAGCGCGCTCGGCCTTATCGTGGCCGGATTGTTCGCCGCAGCGTTCATGGGTGGCGCTCCCTTGGCCGAAGGCGCTGCGCGACAGCCGCTAGAGATTTCGGTCGACGCCGTGCGCGCCGATGCGATGGCCGCCGGCGCGCCGGCAATGATGCCGTTCCTGTTTATCACGATCGCCTGCGGCGCTTGCAGCGGCTTTCATTGCCTGGTGTCGTCGGGCACTTCGAGCAAACAGATCAAGTGCGAAAGCGACGCCCAGTTCGTAGGCTACGGCTCGATGTTGACCGAAGGATTTCTTGCCGTCATCGTCATCCTCGCCTGTGTCGCCGGGCTCGGTTTGGGTATCGACGGACCGGTACAGGCCGACGGCTCGGCAACCACACTCACCGGCGAAGCGGCCTACCTGGCCCGCTACGCCAGTTGGGGCAAGCTCGGCCTGGGCGCTAAGGTGGGCGCGTTCGTCGACGGCTCCGCTAATTTCCTTAAAGCGATAGGAATCGACGCCGGCGTGGCGGTGGCCCTGATGGGCGTGCTGGTGGCTTCCTTCGCCGGGACAACACTTGATACGGCATGTCGTCTACAGCGTTACGTCATCCAGGAGCTTGCAGGCACGTTCGTGGCGAAAGACCAATTCGGCAAGCTCGCCTCGCCCAACCCCTTCGCTTGGCTCACGAATAAACACGGAGCAACCATCTTCGCTGTCGTGCTAGCGACGTGCATCGCCGCCTTGCCGGCCCCCGGGCAAGAGTGGACTCTGGCGACGGCGGGCAAAGGCGGCCTGATCCTGTGGCCGCTCTTTGGCGCCACGAATCAACTGCTGGCCGGCCTGTCGTTCCTGGTCGTCTCGTTCTTCCTCTGGCGGCGCAAAGTGCCCATGTGGTTCATCGGCGTGCCGATGGTCTTCATGCTGATCATGCCCGCTTGGGCCATGATCGACCAATTGCCGCAATGGATTCATCCGGCCGAGGGCGAAACCAACTGGGTGGTCGTCATCATCGCCATCGCCACGCTCGCGCTCGAAGGTTGGATGGTGCTCGAAGCGCTACTGATGTGGCCGCGCGCCAAAGGCGTTCTCGAAGAAGCGCTGCCGCCGCTGCCGGAACCGAGACCCGAGGCCGTGGGCGGCTAGTGTCCATTGTGACTAAACTGCCCTGTGATACTTGCGTAGAATACGAGTGTCGAAAAAACGAGAAAGAAGGCCGGCACACAAAGTTGAAACACGGGGGTCATGGTCCGTAGATTCCGCCGGTTTATCTCTCGGAAGGCGTCGGCCAATCTTGATCCCAGAATACGTTGAAGGGGCCGGGGCGTCGGATCGACAGAGTCGATCTCCATGCGGCCCGCTTCGGCTAGCAAGAAGACGATGGCGGCGAAAACAAATTCCGCGACCGGGACCAACCACAAGCTAGGTTGAAACGGTCCTACGAAGAGATTGGCCAGGGCGGCCGTGACTGCAACCGCAATTGCCGCCAAGTTAGCCTGAATATAGAACTGTCGAAGTTTCGGCAATCGCAAAGCCCCCTTTGTCGATTGATTGCATGCGTTATTGCACGGTCGCCTGTGCAAGCTTCGGTTGAGCCATCGACTCCTCCACCTGAATCGCCTTGCGGCCTTTGAAATGGCCGACTGAGCAGAGATACTTCGTGCGGCCTTGCACGTCGATCGACAGCGGCGATTTCACATCTTTCTCTGTCGTGATGATGTCGCCCACGCGCAGACCGACCAGGTCGCGCAGGCCAATTTTGGTTTCGGCCAGGTTCACGATCATCTCGACCGTGGAACCTTGCAACTGGCCGGTAATCGCGCCGATGGTTTCGGGTGTGGCCGGCTTGCTGTTGAAGCTGAACCAGCTATTGGCCGTTAAATGGTTGCTCACGCGCTCGATCGAATTGAACGGAATGCACAGGTTCATCATGCCCCGCGTTTCGCCGATTGTGAGTTCGAAGCTGATCAGCACAACCACTTCGTTTGGCGGCACGATCTGCACGAGCTGCGGATTGCTCTCCACGCGTTCCACTTCAAGCGTCAGCGGCAACACGTTGTCCCACGCCACGCCCAGTTCTTTGAGAAACAGGCCGGTGATCCGTGAGACCAGGCGCAATTCGATCTCCGTGAGTGGCCGACGCGAATAGTGTGCGTGCTCGCTGCCGCCGCCCAGCAACCGATCGATGATCGGAAACAGAATGCCCGGATTGATGTCGAGAATCAGGTTGCCTTCGAGCGGTTCGGCCTTGAGCAGGTTGAAGCAAGTGGGGTTTTCGAGGCTGAAAACAAATTCGCTGTAAGTCAATTGGTCGACGCTCGTGAGTTTCACTTCGATGATGCTGCGCAGCAGGCCGGAGAGTGAAGCGCCGAAGTTACGGCTGAAGCCTTCGTGGAGCGTTTGCAGGGCGCGCATTTGCTCCTTACCCACGCGTTCGGGGCGTTTGAAGTCGTACGGCGTCACTTTCTCGCGCGACCGGCTCTTGCTCTTGGCCTTCGACCCCGAACCGGCGGCCGGCGCGGCATCGGGCGAGCCGCCCTCCATGGCGTGTAGCAGGCTTTCCACCTCCGCCTGGCTCAGCAAATCTCCACTCATATCGCCTCGCTGGGGTGAGCTATATTAGCTGTTAGCCGATAAATATTGATCATTCGTCATTCGAGCTTTCGACCGCATCCGGTCATTGTCGCACTTGTCCCGCGCCGTAGACCAGGTACTTGTAGCTGGTCAATTCCTTCAAACCACACGGGCCGCGGGCGTGAAACTTGTCGGTACTGATACCGATTTCAGCGCCGAGGCCGAATTGTCCGCCGTCGTTGAACCTTGTGCTGGCGTTGACCATCACGGCCGAACTGTCGACGCGTTGCGTGAAGCGCCGCGCTGCGGCCAGGCTGTCGGTCACAATGGCGTCGGTATGCCCCGAGCCGTAGCGATTGATGTGCTCGATCGCTTCGTCGAGCGAAGCGACCACGCGCGAAGAGATGACCGGCCCCAGGAATTCGGCGCCGTAGTCTTCGTCGCTCGCCGGGACCGCTCCTTCCACGAGTTCGCAGGTGCGTTGATCGCCGCGGACTTCGACGCCGTTTTCGCGCAACAGCGTGCCGAGCTTCGGTAACGCTTCCGCCGCCACATCGGCATGCACGAGCAGCGACTCGGCTGCATTGCACACGCCCATGCGATGACACTTCGAATTGAGCACGATTTGTTCGGCCATGGCTAGATCGGCGTCGGCATCGATGTAAACGTGGCAATTGCCGTCGAAATGCTTGATCACCGGCATGGTGGCTTCGGCCGCAACGCGCCGGATGAGTCCTTCGCCGCCGCGTGGGATGGCCACGCTGATGTACTGGTTGAGCGCGAGGAACTGCCCCACCGCTGCGCGATCGATCGTGTTGACCAGTTGCACGGCGTGGGCCGGCACGCCGCACTCGGCGGCCGTTTCGGCCAGGATGGTTACGATAGCCTGGCTGGAATGAATGGCTTCCTTGCCGCCGCGCAGGATGACCGCGTTGCCGCTTTTCACGCAGATGGCGGCCGCATCGGCCGTCACGTTGGGTCGCGATTCGTAGATGAAAAACACGACACCAAGCGGGACGCGCGTCTTGAGGATTTCGAGTCCATTGGGCCGCACGGTCGATTCGATGACTTCGCCGATGGGATCGGGCAGCATGGCGATTTCTTCGAGCCCTTGAGCAATGCCGTCGATGCGCGAAACGTCGAGCCGCAGGCGGTCGACCATGGCGTCGGTCAGGCCGTAGCCGGGAGCGGCGGCTAGATCTTTTTCGTTGGCCTCGATGATTTCGTTGGCGCGGGCGCGCAATTGAGCGGCCGACCGGCGCAACCAGTAATTTTTCGTTTCGCCAGTGAGCGTGGCCAGTTCGGTCGACGCAGCCTTGGCGCGCTGCGCCACGTCGACGCAGTAATCTTTCAACTTGGTATTCTCAGCAACAGACATCTGGCACCTTCAATCATTCGTTTCGAGCCTGTCGGACCCACTCCGCGCAGCGTTCTGCTATGCTAGCACAGACCGACCGGCTGGCGGGAGTATCTCTAAGAAGTGATTTCGCGTCAACGCCGGACAAATCGCCTTTGATCGGGCGATATTCTACTCGCAGCTGGCGCCGCCAGCAGCACCTGGCGAAGTGCCTTCACTTCGAAAACCATCCGCGGACGCCTCGTCGGCGGGGCCTGCCAACGACTTCGATTTGCCGATTTGTAACACGCGCCACCCTTACCCGAACCAGATCACGGTGATTCCCAGGCAGCGAAACCAGGTTTCGCCCCTGGCGGCTTGGTTGAGATCCTCCGTGGCGATTGACGGCGACACATAAAGACTGGGATCCTTTTTAGTCGTGTTGCATTGCCGCTGAAATTCAAGGAGCGTCTGTTTGGCCAAGTCGGCATCCGGCGTTTGCACGATGGCCGTGTAGAACAAATCGCCGCCGATCGGTTCGATGCGAGCCTCTCCGTTCGTTCCATTGATCGAAACCGGTTTCGATCTTTGCGCCGCGAGTTGCTGCTGAAGAGTCTGGTGCAACAAGGCCCGGCTGCTGTCCAACTCGTCGCCGGAAATGGCCATCAGCACCGAGCAGCGAAATCCGCGTGGCGGCACGTAGCCAAGCTGGCGCAGCATGGCCAGCCACACGGCCAGAAATGCAATGCCCCAGAACAGGGTGCGCAAGTCGAATCGAACCATCGGCGTTCTCGGCGCAATTTTGATTTCTCAATTACTTCAACGCAGCCCTTCGAGTTTCCATTTCCAGTTGCATCGGCTCTATTCGGGCGATGCGCCGTCGTCGTGCCTTTCACATAATTCGGCGGCCTGAATTTCCGCGGCCTGCCGACTCCAATACCATTGTTGCATGCGCCAACCCAGATAAAACCAGGCGACCGTAATGGAAGCGCAACGCAAGAATATGTCGAGTTCACGATGGCGTGCGTTTTCTGCCCGGATCTTCGACGGCATGCTCTTCAAAGGTGTGAAAGCAGTCAGCACGGCAAGAGTCGCGGCTTCGTCCGAGAGTTCGACGCTAATCCGATAGAAACCGGAATTCATGCCGGACGAGAGTGGCAACCTTTCGATCCTCGGCGGAACGACAACGAACACTTCTCCTGATGCAACCTGTTGCGCGACCAACGCATTCAACCTGCGCCGCGACGGCGCCACTTCATCGCCCACAAGATACACCACGACACTTGCGACGTCGGTCTTGCTGCGAGCCGCGGCATGAAACGCTCGACCGACGCCAAACTGCAAAATCAGAAATAGCCAGATCGCCAGAAAGGCGACGAGCCACAACAGTTCACGAAGCTCAAAACGAAACATGATGTTCCGAAAAAGACCCGCAGGATGCCAGAGACTCAACGTCCTTACGTATGGACTCGGATCAATTTAATTGTCGGCCGCGCGAACGAACGCCGCAAGTTGCTCCAGGTTGCGTGCGAATACCTCGCTCGATAGATACTTCTCACCGGGCGCGATCTTCGCCTGGCCAATAAGTCGATTGTCGACGTCGCGCACGCTCAGCCAGCGGCCCTGCTCGTCGAGCGAATCGATGATGCGCCGCACCGTCGCTGCAGAAACGCTCGCTTCCTTGCTTAGCTCAGCCGGATTAGCCGCCTCGTCTAACTCGCTATACTCGCGCTCGAGTGCATCAAGATGCGGAGAAGACTTCCAGCCATAATGATCCGGCACGTTCGAATCATCGTGCGTTAGCGAATACACCTTGCCGGCTCGCTGCATGTACAGCGGCCGATTGGTCTGAAGTTCGTAGTAGCGCGCCAGGCGACCATCGGGCAGCAGCGAGTTGCGCAGATAAGCGAGCGCCGCGGGGATGGGTTCCAGGTATTTCTTGTTACCGGTCTCTTGACAGATCTTCATGAGGGCCGCAATCACATCTTCCGATTCGCGGCCGGCGATCGCCGGCGGCTCGAACTTGCGAGCCCAAATCGGTTGCATCTGGTAATTGTATTGCTGCGCCCAGGCCGGCTGAGGCGAGGGCATTTGGGCCAGGATTAGAAAGTCGCCTAACCTTTTCAACGCGGACAAGAAAACGTCTTCCTCTTCGGAATTCTTGCCGCCATAAATCGCGTGCGCGTCGATAAGTACATCGGCTACGTCGCCAGCCAGGCCGTCGTTGAGCGTGTACATGTTCCAATACTCTTTAATTCGGCCCTCAGTGCGCCAGTCATAATCGGGATAGTTCGCCTGAACAATCGGCTGTGGCGCGACCGGCCCGGTCCACACTTGTGGAAAAGCGCCGTTAGGAAACTGGGCGGCGAGCAACGCGTCGAGCGCTTCGTTTACCGCTTTGTGAATCTGCTCGTGCTTGAATTTGTGAGCCCGGTCCACGTGCATCAGCAAGCGGATGGCGGCTTGCGAAATGCCGTCGTCGAGCGTAGAGTTATTCTTGCCCCGGCCTTTGCCGTTGCGATACTCGGCCGTTCGCTCGCTGCGCGGATCAAAGTCGACGAGATTCGTCCAACCGCCCGACTTGAGTTGACCGTAGCAGAGCGCGAGCGCCGCGTCGGTTGCCGCTTCGAGGTAGAACTGATCGCCCGTCGCCTCGTGGGCGCGCACGTAGGCCAGGCCGACCGTCGGCGTGCCGGGTGGCTGCACCCAAATCTGCGTGGCGGTCGCCGGGCCTTCGCCCCAGCGCACTGAGAGATCTTGGCTGTAGAAGTAAACGTACCCGCCGTGTGTGGCGACTCGGCCATGGTAATACTTGGCGGCGCGGCGCATGGTTGCGGCTGCCTCTTGGGCCAGGGTATCGTCGGCAGCCGGGGCCGACAGCGGCGCGATGATTACGAGAGCCAGCACCAGCAGTGTATGCCAAAGATTCGAGCCAATCATCGCCGTTCACTCCTCAATCCGAGCGGCTCGGCCGTCGATCCCGCCGGCTGCCGCGAACAGTTCCAGCGCTTCGCGCACCGCGCGAACGTCGTGCACACGAACGACCTGCGCCCCGTGCGCCGCAACGGCCAAGGCCGCGCCGATCGTTCCATACAGCCTATCGGCATCTTTGTCGCCAAGCAACTTACCAACGAACCCCTTACGTGAATGCCCGATGAGTATCGGGCAACCAAGATCGAGTAGTCGCGCGCAGCCGGCAAGCAGATCGAGATTGTGTTGATGCGTTTTGCCGAAGCCGATACCCGGATCGAGGCAAATTCGCTCGCGAACGATGCCCGCCGCCAACAGCGAGTCGCGTCGAGCGGCCAGATAGTCGTGAATTTCCTCCAGCACATTCGCATACGCCGGGGCATCTTGCATGGTTTGCGGTGTGCCTTGCATGTGCATCGCGCAAACACCTGCGCCGGTTTCCAGGGCCACAGCGAGCATCCGTTCATCGCCCTCGAGCCCGGTCACATCGTTGATGATCTCGGCGCCCTGTTCGATCGCTGCGCGGGCAACGGATGCCTTCGAGGTATCAACCGAGACAGGCACGTCGGTGCGCCGGCACACTTGTTCGATGACAGGAACGACGCGCCGCAGTTCTTCGGCGTCGCTCACCGGGTCGGAGTAGGGCCGGGTACTTTCACCGCCGATATCGAGAATGTCGGCCCCTTGGTCGGCCAATTCCAAGGCGTGCGCGACAGCGGTCGCAGGGTCGAAGAACTTGCCGCCGTCGGAAAAGCTGTCGGGCGTCACATTCACGATGCCCATCAGGGCGGGCCGCTTGCCAAAGTGGAGTGTTCGCGTGCGCAGGCGCCACTGGGCCGCTCGTTCGATGACGCCGTGCGCATTTCGCATGCTAGTCCTCGGCGAGTCCGACGTCGTCGCGACCTCGCTGATCTTGCATAACCAGGCAGGAGACCTGGTGCGCTTCGCCGGTCAAACCGGGTGCGATTTCCAGGCAGGCGACATCGGCAATAGGGCAACGTTCGGCGAAGGGACAGCCGGGATAGTGTTGATCGG
>JAGQOS010000095.1 GCA_020427265.1 Planctomycetales bacterium | reverse complement strand
CTCCCCAAAGACTTGCGCGCGGTAACTCGCTTTGCACAACGCGAGGCTTTGGAAACGCCGCTGCTCAATGCGATTTTGCCATCGAACGAAGAACACTTACGCCGGGCCATGGAGTTAGTTGACGAGTCCGGTTGCCGACGCATTGGTCTCGTGGGGCTCTCGTTCAAAGCGGGCACCGACGATTTGCGGGAGAGTCCGTTTGTCGCCCTGGCGGAAACTCTGATAGGAAAGGGCTGCGACGTAAAGATTTACGATCCAGGAGTTTCGATTGCCCGCTTGAAAGGGCAGAATTTGGCCTACATCGATCAGCACCTGCCGCATTTAGCTCGGTTGTTGGTCGAGCGCCCGGAGCAGATCTGCGAGCACGCCGAGTTGGTCGTGCTCGGAACTGCGGTTGGCGATAGCTTTCCCTGGCGTGACCGTTTCCGCCATCCCGTTATCGACTTGCGACGAGATCTTGTTACTTCTCAACCCGTCGAACGCGAAGGCGCTTAGCGGCATGGTTGCCACGCAGCGACAGTATGAAATGACACGACAGACAATCGCTCGAAATTCGCCGGCCCGTAATGCCCGGCCTCGACTTGTCGTTACCGTCGACACCGAAGAAGAAGGGCTTTGGGGCGGCGAGTATCGACGCGAAGGCAACACGGTGGAAAATATTCGAGGCGTACCGCGATTCCAGCAGATCTGCGATTCATTGGGCGTGCGACCCACGTACCTGGTCGACACCCCGGTGGCTGCGTCGGACGAAGCCGTCGCCATCTTGCGGCCGCTGCAAGATGAGGGGCGTGCGGAAATTGGCGCCCATCTTCATCCCTGGTGTGCTCCGCCATTCGACGAACCGCTTGGAAGTGAGAATTCTTATCAATGCAATCTTCCCGTTTCGTTACAGCGTGAGAAACTGCACAATCTAACAGGATTAATCACAAAGCAATTTGGCTCACGCCCCGTTTCCTTTCGTGCCGGTCGCTACGGACTGGATGTCGCCGGCGCTCGGCTGCTGGAGGAGTTAGGGTATCGTGTCGATTCGAGTGTCGTACCATTTTACGATTACGCGCCGCAGCACGGCCCCGACTTTCGCGATGCACCGCACACGCCGTATCACGTCGGTCACGCCAGCCTATGTCAGCGGGGCGAAGCCTCTTCGATCTTGGAGGTTCCTGTTTCCACCGGGTATACAAGAGGAGAATTCAACGTACGGAGTCGGTGGCGCGCTTGGGCGGCATCTCCTGCGCTACGGCCGTTACACATGGTCGGAATTCTCGATCGATTGGGGCTGGCTCGTCGCGTCAAATTTAGTCCTGAGCAAGCCAGCGCGGCGGAAATGAGGCGATTGGTCGATGCTTATGTGCGACAACGCGCTCCCGTAATGGTCATGATGCTTCATAGCAGTTCTTTGTCCGCTGGACATTCCCCCTACGCGGCCGATGCAGCCGCCTTGGAAAAGCTTTTGGGCGCGATGACGGAGACGATAAAGTACTGTTGCGAGGAAATGGGCATGCCCAGTCAAACCCT
The DNA here is from genome assembly GCA_020427265.1 of Planctomycetales bacterium. GTDB lineage: Bacteria > Planctomycetota > Planctomycetia > Pirellulales > JAGQOS01 > JAGQOS01. The sequence goes on along the minus strand of JAGQOS010000095.1, from coordinate 11,711 downwards.
GGCGGAATTCGCCCAGACGTTCGCATGAAAAAGAAAAGATATCATCCGTTTCCATCGCTGCGCCAGCCGGCGCAGGTCACGTTCGGCTCTGGTTCCCTGAGAACGGCCGTGGCAGAGCTGCGCACGGAACGAACGGTTTACTTTGTCAGCGCCGCACCTTCGGTGCAAGAACTGCTGGTCGCTGCCCTCGCCAAATATGATCGTACGCTCGAAGAACTGTGTTGGATAGAGAAGCCGCCAGGAGAACCGAATTGGCAGGCAATCCAACAGGGGGCCGCGTTTCTTCAGGAAACGGAATACGACACGGTTGTGGCCATCGGCGGAGGTTCCGTGCTCGATTGGTCGCGCCTGTCGTGGGCGCTTGCCGCGGGGATTCTACAGCTCGATTCGCCGCGCAGCCTGGCGTCGAGTCCTGACGATGCACCCGGCTTCTGGTTGGTGCCCTCGACTTGCGCCACGGGCGCCGAGGCCGCCTCGGTCGCCGTCTTTACCCACGACGGTGAAAAGCGTCCGGTCGTATGCGATGCGTTTCTTGCGAAACGTGTATTGCTCGATGCCCGCTTTTTAAACTCGCTCAGTCCCGCTGTGCGAGCCCAGTCGCTGGCCGATGCGATGAGTCACGGTATCGAAGCGTTTCTATCGATAGTTCCGAACTATCTCGCCAAAGAGATGGCCCTCGCTTCGCTGGGGCTGATCTTCGAGTTTCACGAAAGCTCATCCTCGGATGATGCTCAGGAGAGATTGCTCGAAGCGTCTTATCTGGCTGGGTTGGCGGCAAGCCATTGTAGCGTCGGCGTCATTCATGCGTTTGCGCATTCCGTCGCTCGATGGGGAATTCCCCATGGAATGGCGAATGCCATCGCCCTTGCGGCAGGGATCGAAGCGAATCGCGACGGCGTGGCTATGCAGCGTTTGATCAGCCGTCTTGGGCTCGCGAGCGTACAAGCGTTGCTCGATAAGATCGATAAAATTGTCGCCCCCGCGTTCGACGACGCCCGCATGGCGCCCCTCCTCGCCGCATTGAGACACGCCGACGATCGAAACGAACTAATCGCTTGCCTCGAACGCGATGTTTGTCTGCGTACCAGTCCCCTCGCGTTCGATCGCGATTCGCTAGCACAGTTGCTGAATGCCATAGAACGCAAGGTCGTTTCATCATGACGACGCATTGGCTCGACTGGCTTTCGAATTCCGAGGATCAAGCACTTGCATTGATCGATGCACACGAACAAGTTACATATGCGCTGCTGCGCAGTCAGGTTGGCATGGTTGCGCAGCAGTTGTACGATGAGTTTGGTGACGGTGGCTTCTTGCTGTTGCGCGCCGAGAGCTCGGTGCGATTTGTCGTGACACTGCTAGGGATCATGCAAAGTGGCAACGTGCCGATTCCCGTGGCCTCTGACCTCCCAGCCGAAGACATCGACTACATTTGCAAAAAGAGTTGTGCGAAAGGCGTGTTAGCGCCCCTGTCGACCGCCGAATTCGACCAACGGTCGTCGCTCGACGCCCGGCGAGTCGATTTGCCAGCCCTCATCATGTTTACTTCGGGCACGACGGGCTATCCCAAGGGTGTCATCATCTCGCACGCAAACCTCCGGCACTCCTGTGCGGCCATGGCCGACTATCTACGGTATCGTGAGTATCCAAGCGCGGCGGTCGTGTTGCCCTTGCACTACAGTTATGCATTGCTGTCTCAGGTGTTGTGCCAACTTTCCATCGGAGGTCGCGTTGCCCTGTTTGAGAATTTTCGCAACCCCATCAAATTCGCGCGTCGTGTGACGGAACTCGAATTGCAGACGTTCTGCGGAGTGCCGTCAACCTATGTGGCATTAACGACCGTACATGCGATGAGCAAGCTTGCAATGCCGTCGGTCCGCGTCATCTGCTCCGCCGGCGCGGCCATGCATCGTGGGCGTTTCGAGCAGGTCAAAGAAATCTTTCCGCAGGCGACTTTCTACAACAACTATGGCATGACCGAGGCCGCGCCGCGAATCGCATACATTCGCGAAGATGATCCGCGATTCGAGCAGCCCACCTGCGGTCGACCGATGCCCGGCGTGGAGGTGCGTGTTGTCGATCGAGACACGTATCAATCGTTGCCAAATGGCGAATACGGTGTACTGGTCGTGCGCGGGCCGAATATTACCAGCGGCTACCTAAATGATGCGGAGTTGACGGAAAAGGCATTCACCCCGGATGGATATCTGATTTCGGGCGATATTGCGCATTTGGACGAAGGATACATCTACGTTCACGGTCGCGCGGACGATATTTTCAACGTTGCCGGCGAGAAGGTGTCGCCGCTTGAGGTGGAGCGGCCTCTTAACCAGATTGTGGGCGTCGAGTCCGCCGCAGTTGTTGGCATTCCCGATCCGCAGCGAGGCATGGTGCCTGTTGCTTTTCTGAAGCTCAGCAGGCCACTCGATCGTCGAGCGTTGCTCGAAGCTCTGCGAGGGCATCTGCCGTCGATCAAAGTTCCGCAGCGCTATTTCGAAGTCCGCCGCTTTCCGCTCACGGCGAACGGCAAGCTGCGACGCCAGGACCTTTCTGTTGATAACTCCGAATTTGTCGTTCGTGAGATTGTATAACTGATGTTCTTAAAGGATACCGCTCCATTCTCGTTGCCGCTTGCCGAAAAGACGGCTTACCTCGATGCCGCCTTGAGCGGGTTGGTAGAGCACCATCGTCGGCATTGCGCGGCGTATGCTCGAATTGCTTATGATTGGCGATCCAGTAAGGGCGCGCATGAAACAACCGTGAATGCATGCCCTTTCTTGCCGGTCAGCTTGTTCAAGCAGTATGATCTCAAATCGACTGACGAGGAAACGACGGTCCTGAATTCGTCGGCTACCACTTCCTCGGTAGCCTCGCGCATTTATGCAGACAAGGCGACCAAAAAACGCCAGGCGCTTTCGGCGAACAAGATACTCGCCGACTTTGTCGGTCAGGAGAAACGCGACTACATCGTCTTCGACCTCGAGGAAACAGTACGCGGCGGGGCGGGATTGGGCGCACGGGCCGCGGCAATCCTAAGCTTGGCACACATGGCGCGAGAATTTCACTTTGTGATGCGAGAAGTGGGTGGGCAGCTCGTTGTCGATCACGATGCTCTCGGCCGAGCAATGGAATCGATTGGTGATCGGCCTTTCATCGCCTACGGCTTTACCTATATCCTGTACCAGGCGCACCGAGAGCTTCGGCAATCCGGATTCGATGCGGGGGCGGCGCATCCGGATTCGCGTTTTCTGCACAGCGGCGGTTGGAAGAAAGTTCTTTCTCTCGCCGTCGACAAGCCAACGTTCAATCACGAAATCGCGTCGTTGTGGGATCTGGCCCCGAGTGCCGTGATCGATTTCTACGGCGTGATTGAGCAGACGGGCGTGCCCTATCCAGATTGCTCAGCGGGCTTCAAGCACGCGCCCTATTGGGCCGATGTGATCATTCGCAAGAATGATTCGCTGGAGATCGCCGAGGCGGGACAAACAGGTTTGATTCAGTTGCTCAACTGCCTTCCGCTCTCGGCGCCCAATCACAGTGTTCTAACGGAGGACCTGGGACGCATCGAGTTGGACGATGGATGTTCCTGCGGCCGCCGCGGCAAGGCCTTTACATTTCAGGGGCGAGCGCCCCGCAGCGAAACACGTGGATGTAGCGATGTCGCTCGATATTGAAATTCTATATCCACGAGCACTATCGGATCGATCGCTCAGCGGTCAGGATGCCTCCTCATTTACGGAGTTAGTCGAACGACTTCAAAGGTTCGTTCGGCGGCCGAACCCATTCTCATTAGATGACCGGTTCGCCACGCTGGAAGGGCTGTCGGATCGGCTGCTCCAAGGTGAAGACCGAACGTATCCGGGTTTGGCGTTTCTGGCCGCGTTTTTGCGTTCGGCCCATTTGAAGCATCTGTTGCAACGAGAGATCCCGAATCTCGCTGCGATCGACCGGTTCGTTGCCACCGAGGATCGAAAGAGTTTGTTTATCGCTCCCCGAGGTGTTGTAACGCATTGGATAGCCGGAAACGTTCCCTTGTTGGGGATGTTCTCGTGGGCGCTAAGCGCGTTGCTCGGCAACGCCAATGTTCTGCGTATGAGCAGTCGGCAGGACCCGATGTTAGTGCAGCTGATCGACCAACTGGCAGACCTTTCCGATTGCGGACAATCGATGGCGGAACGTACGGTCGTTGTTCGCTGTGATCGCGACGACGAGGCGGCGCACCGATCATTGAGTGAGTGCGCCGATGCGCGGGTCGCTTGGGGAGGGAAGGAAGCGGTGGAAGCCATCCGGGCGCTGCCCGCGCGATGGGACTGCGAAGACATTGTGCTCGGTCCCCGTGTTAGCCTGGCGGTGGTCGATCCGGCGTTGATCACCGACAAGATCGTTACACGCCTTGCAACCGATATCGCATATTTCGACCAATTGGCGTGTAGTTCGCCGCAGTGCATCTTTGTAAAGTCGGCCGATGATGCGTCTGTGGAGAAGTTCGTCCAAGCGTTTGTGCCCGCCTTCGAACGCCAATCCCGCGCAATTGCCCGACACACGCTCGATTTTGCCGAGACTTATCAAATTTCATTGGATCGAACTCGCGTTCTCGTCGAAGGAGGCGAGTTGTGGCGCGATCAGCAAACGCAATGGACCGTCGCGGTCGTGCCCGAATTGCACCGGGAGATCGTCTGTGCGAATCGGTTTGTGCAGATTGTGCCGTTTCGAGAATTTGACGAGGTTTGTCGCCAGATTCCGCAGAATATCCAGACGATAATAACGCTATTGAATGCCGACGATACCAATAGCTTTACAACGGCGGCCGCTTTGTGCGGCGTTTGTCGGTTTCCAAGGCCTGGCGAGGGAAATAATTTCGAGATCCCCTGGGATGGAATTGCCCTAGCGTCGCGATTGACGCGTTGGATTACTCGTAGCGATCCGCCCACCGAAAACTCGACGTAGCCGAACTTTGTGCGAAAATAGAAGTTGTAGAGGACCATACCTGCGATAGGTGGAACCGTTGAGAGAGAAACTATTTGACGTCATTGCCGAGTTGTTCAAAGTCGAAGTACAGCAACTCAGCGATGACACCGGACCCGGTGATTTGCCGGCGTGGGATTCCTTGGGGCACGTCGCTCTCATGGCGAGAATCCAGGAGCGTTTCGGCACACATATTCCCGTGGAAGACGCGATTGAAGTCGAGTCGATCGCTGATCTATTGGAGATCCTCGAACGTCTCACAGGCGAGGCGAAGTGAATATTGAGGGGCTCAACATTCTTGTAACCGGCGGTGCGTCCGGTATTGGTTTGGCGTTTGTCAAGCGATTGTGCGAGCGCGGCGCGCGCGTGTGGGCCATCGATCGGGATCGCCAGGCTTTGGATCAAGTAGCCGAGGACACGTCGCGCCACGAAGCGTCGCTCCAATGGCTCGAATGCGATGTCAGCAAAGAACACGACGTCCTCGCAACCGTAGACTTTGTCGAGTCGCGATCCGGCGGTATCGATGTGCTTATCAATAACGCAGCGATCCTGCTCGACCAAACACTCGTTTCCAAACTCGGCAAGAAGATTAAGAAACATTCGCTAGCCGATTGGGAGTCGACGCTTGGCAGCAACCTGACCGGCACTTTCTTGATGGCCCGCGAAGTAGCAGAGAAAATGATTCTTGCTCGACGTAGCGGGCTCATCGTAAATTTGTCTTCTATTTCGCGCCACGGCAATCCAGGCCAGAGCGCTTATGCGGCCTCCAAGGCTGCCGTCGACGCACTCACGGTCACCTGGTCTCAAGAACTAGCGCCTTACCACATACGCGTGGTTGCTATCGCGCCAGGCTTTGTCGAAACCCGAATGACCCAACGCATTCCCGATATGTTCCTCGACCGAATTCGAGAGAAGACTCCGCTCAAGCGTTTTGGCACACTCGAGGAGTTTGCGCGGACAATCGAGTTCGTGATCGAGAACGACTATTTGAACGGCAAGACCCTGGAAGTTGATGGAGGGTTGCGTTTCTAACATGACATCGACGGTTGACAAGCGGACGGGCATGAAAGGTTTAGTACGGTATCTGCCGGAACTCGAGCGTGAAATCTTCGTTTTCCAGCGCGCGGCGTATCCGCACCGTGATCCAAGCCTTGTCGAACCTCGTTGGAAGTGGATGTTCATCGAACCTGCCAGGCGATTGGGTTTAGATCCCCTTGTGTGGATGTATCGACGCAAGGATGAGATCGTTGCCCATCAAGGCGCGATTGGCGTGGAGTTTCAACTCGATGGCAAAAAGTTCACAACGGGCTGGTTTGTCGAAACCATGGCGCTCGAGTCGGTTCGAGGCAAAGCGATCGGGCCCATGGTCATTCAGAAGGCGCTAGAAGATCTGCCATTCAACCTTTCGTTGGGGCAGACCGAAACCATGCGGAACGTCCAGTTTGCGCTCGGTTGGGAGCAAGTTGCGCCGCTGCGTACATATGTGCTGCCGTTGCGACCCGTTCGCGTATTGAAGGGGAAAATGAACAATCTGGCCACGCGCTTTGCCGCTGCTCAGATGCTTTCGTGGCGTCAACGAATGAAACGCTGGACGTACCAGCGGGCGCAAGCAGGCGTAACGCATCGAATGGTCGAGCGCTTCGGCGCCGAGCACGATTCGCTTTGGCGCCGCCTGGCCAACGAATTTAGATGCTGCGTCGTACGCGATGCCGAGTTCCTCAACTGGAAATTCGTAGACCAGCCAGGTGTTGATACGCTACGTTTCGAAGTTCTCCGCGGCAACACACCCGAAGCGGCCTTCGTATTCACGATCCGAGAACCGGATAATGACTATCGCTACCGCAGGGCGGTCGTACTCGATCTCTTGGCCCCTCCTGGCGATCGCTCGGTGCTACGCGCGGTGTTCGACGCTATGCGGAGCGAGTGCGTGAAACGCGATGTCGATCTCGTTTCCTTTGACATCCTACACGCTGGCCTGGAGGCCGAGGTCATTCGCTACGGGTTTATACCGCGCGAGGCCGAACGGGTCTTGTTGCTGTCGACACGAACGCTTGCCGATAGCGAGAAGGAAGTCATCATGAATCCCGGGCATTGGCTGCTGACTCGGGCCGATTCAGACATTGATCGCCCTTGGTAATTGAATCCACGTGTATTGGTAGATGGTAGTATGTCGTTTCTAAACACACTCATCGAGGAGCCTGTTCTCCGTCGCTTTTCGCGGCGTGCCCTGGGCATGTTGCCAGTTTCGGTTAGAACGCGCGCTCGCTGGGAGTTGGCGCCGAGAGCGCATTACCTGATGGGGGTCTTAAAGGCTGCCGACAACGCCCAGCAGCAAGGCGCTGGCGAGATGTGCGCGATCGAGTTCGGCGTAGCCGGCGGTAGCGGTTTGATCGCCTTGGAACAATGCGCGGAGATGGTCACCCGGGAGTTAGGGATCAAGATTCAGGTATGTGGTTTTGACGCCGGCAGCGGCCTCCCCGAATTATGCGGAGACTATCGCGACCATCCCGACCAGTGGATGCCCCTCGATTATGCCATGGATGAGGCGGCGCTGCGGCGAAGATTGCGCCCGACGACCAATCTAATCCTTGGCAATGTCGCCGACACGGTGCCGCAGTTTGTCGCGGAGCAGCAGTCAGCTCCGGTGGGGTTTGTGTCCTTCGACATGGACCTGTACTCGTCGACCGCTGCGGCGCTACAGATTTTTTCTCGCACCGACCGCAACATGCTGCGCAGAACGATCCTGTATTTCGACGACGTCGACTTCGACTGCAGTCACAAGTTTGCCGGTGAATTGCTGGCGATTCAAGAGTTCAACGAGCGGAACGAACAGGTGAAGATCGATCGCTGGCGGAGTTGCCGAAAGCAATGCGTGTTTAAGGACAATCCGTGGATCGACAAGATGTATGTCGCCCATGATTTAGAGGCCATTTCCAACGTGCAACTCGGCCGACAGCCGGATCAAGAGACCTGTAGCCTGAAGATTTGATCGCATGACGCTGACGGCGGCTTCATCCACGATGCACGACACTGTCGAAATCCTGTCCGATTCCGGATGCTTTGGCGCCGCGAACGAGTTCGACCGTTCGAAAAACCTCGCCGGCGCGGCTCGTGATCTGAGTTGGTTACGCGCCGTGTGCGATGGTTTGCGCCTGCGGCCCTTTCGAATCTGCGTACGGCGAGCCGGTCGCACTATTGGAGATCTGCCATTGGCTTTCATGTCGAGCAGACTCTTTGGGCGGTTTCTCGTAGGGCTTCCCTATGTCAATTCCGGCGGCATTGCGGCAAACGAACCCGAAATTGCCGACAAGCTGATTGAAGAGGCCGTTCGACTCGCCGATCGACTCGATGTGCGTTTCCTGGAATTGCGTCATGAACGTGAAGTTCCCAACGCACGTTTAGGCCACAAGCAAACGCAAAAGGTGCACATGCGGCTGAGCCTTCCCGGCACGGTCGAGGAATTGTGGAAGACGTTCCATCCAAAAGTGCGAAATCAAATTCGTAAGGGTGAGAAGAATGGCTTTCGAATCAGTTGGGGAACCGGCGATCTGTTAGACGCATTTTATGACGTATTTGCACGCAATATGCGAGATCTTGGAACACCGGTCTACTCGCGACGGCTGTTTCGCACAATTCTTGAAGTCTTTCAGGACGATGCCGAACTGTGTCTGCTTTACGATGGCGATAGGGCGATTGCCGGTGCGCTGTTGGTTCATGGCCCATCGGCGACGGAAGTTCCCAGCGCAAGCTCGCTACGGGCGTATAACGCCTCCTGCGCAAACATGCTCATGTATTGGCAGTTGCTCCAGCGTAGCGTGCAGCGCCATCAGGGAGTGTTTGACTTTGGACGCAGCAGCGCCGCCAGCAATACGTATCGGTTTAAGAAACAATGGGGCGCCCAGCCGCACCCTGCCGTGTGGCAGTATTATTTGCGACAAGGGGCTTTGGATCAGATGCGTCCCGATAGCCCGAAGTATCGCCGCAAAATCTGGGTGTGGCAGCATCTTCCCGTTTGGCTCACGCGTTTGACAGGACCGCACATTGTGCGGGGAATTCCCTAACGATGAAACAAGAACAGTTTGAATTAACGGCGGAACTGGAACTCGCGCACTGGTGGTGTATCGGGCGTCGCAAGATTATGCGCGCAATGGTCGAGCGAGTCGTCTCGCCGCACGAAGGCCGGCTAGTTGTCGACGTTGGCTGTTGCACTGGCGGTACGATTCAGAGTTTGACCGACGCCTACCAGTGTGTCGGAATCGATCCTTCGGAAACTGCCACGAAGTTGGGTAGTACTCGCTTCCCTGCCGTTAAGTTCATCTGCGGATTTGCCCCAAGCGATTTGAAGGAGTTGGCCGCGCAGGCGGACATGTTCCTGATGATGGATGTGCTGGAGCATGTGCCTGACGACTTTCAGATGCTTTCCGAAATGTTTGCGGCCGCGAAACCCGGCGCCCACTTCCTCGTGACCGTTCCCGCCGACATGAATCTGTGGAGCGCGCACGATGAAAGTCATCATCATTACCGCCGCTACGAGATGGTTCGGTTCCGCCGCCTCTGGCGCGATCTGCCGGCCACCGAGTTAATGGCCAGCTATTACAACACGCGGCTCTTCCCGCTGATTCGATTCATTCGGCAACGAAATCGCCGCAAGGGAGTATCGTTCGGTGAGAACTCGACTGACCTAAGGCTGCCGTCACCATGGGCCAACTCGGTTCTGTCGCGTATTTTTGGCGGCGAGTCGCGGCGTTTGCAGAAGTTGCTCGATCATCGCAAGACGGAAGGTTATCGCGCTGGCGTTAGTTTGATCGCCTTGCTGCGCCGCGAAGAGGGTGAGGTTGAGCCGTTTTCGCGTCCGACCGACGTGGCGGCGGATCCGTTCGATCCACATACGCAATCGTGGCGCAGCGGTGAACGATTGGAAGGAGTCGCCTCTGTGGCAGGCGATGCGAATGTTAGTAACTAGAATGCAGGTTAGCTTGCTCTCGTATAACAGCCATAGGTTCGCGAAATCGGTGATGGAGATGGCCCGTTGAGCTTCGTACGCGATTCTTCCCCATCGGCCAGTGCCTCGCTTACCGACGAACCCCATGAGCAATCGGGCGATGGCGCGTCGGGCCAGAGGATGCGTGTGAATATCGATTCGCGTTGGATGGCGGTCGCTCGCAACTTGTTCTTGCTAGCCGTTGCGACAGTCATCGGCATGCATCAGGTCGACGAGACCGGATTCCTTTGGGCCGATGCTCCTCGCTATGCTAACGGTGCGGCGATGATTCACGATTGGCTCATATCCGGCGAGTGGCTGCATCCTTACCAGTTCGCGCAGCGATACTATTGCCGGTATCCGGGGTTCAATATTCCATACCATCCGCCCGCCTATCCTGGCATGATGGCGTTGCTGTTTCTCGTTTTTGGCGTGAGCTATGCCACCGCGCGATTCTTTATCGCGCTTTGTCTAGGGTTTGCCGGAATTTGGTTCGTGCAACTCGCCAAGCGCCTGGGCGCCAAGGCTTCAGTTGCCTTCGGCGGTGGCTTGCTGTTGATGACAACCCCGGGAATCGCCTATTGGTCGCGCACGACGATGTCCGAAATACCGTCGCTCATGGTAATCATGCTGGCGACACTTTTGTTTGTGGGGTGGCTCGATACGGCCAAACCCCGCTACTGTTGGGCTGCCTATGTCGTTGCGATCATTGCTTTCTTGTCGCGTATGGTTTCTGCTGGTGTTCTGCCGGCCTGGTTTCTGTACGCGATCGCCACGCGGCGTTTTCGCCTGCTGTTGTCGCCGCATAATATCGCCGGCGCGGCAATCTATTTGGTTTTCGGTGCGAGTTGGGTGCGCTGGATCAAGGGATTCGGCTTATACGAAGGCGGCGGTGAAGCCGCGCATCTGCGACTTCCCGATCTGCAGCCTAATCCGTCGATCACTTACAATCTGGCTTATCATTGGAAGAATCTGCCAACGACCATCGGTTGGCCGGCGATCGTGTGCGGCGCGTTGGCCCTGGCGCTAATGGTTTTGGCCGTGAAGAAAAACCGCGGCACGCAGCTTTGGATTATGGCCGTTAGCTGGTTTGTTTCGCTCTGGATTTTTCTGTTCGTCCTCAGCTTACGCGAACACAACGAACCCCGCTACTTCTGCCTCGGGCTTCCTAGCATGGCCATCATGATTACGGCCTTATGCAGTTGGGGATTTGCCGGGTCGCGGACATCGAGGATTGCCGCCGCCGTGGCGCTCGGTTCCTGTTTATGCGGAAATATTTATGCTATGACCAAGATCCCGCACGGCGTCGTCGGCTATCAACGTGTGGCCGAACTGCTGGCGAACCAGGACCAGCGGGGAAACATTCTCACGGCCTGTCCACGCGATCAAGATTTCATCTTTCGCTATCGTGCGGCGGGTGACAAGCACGTTCGACAGGTCATGCGAAGCGACCGCACGTTGGCCATTCGAGCTCCAAATTATGTGGTAGTACCGGCCAAAGTATTAGCGGCCAATGCCGAACAAATGATCGATACAATTCGACGGGGGCGCATTCGTTACATTATCACCAGCACGCCGCCGGATCCAAAGATCGACGAACGCTACCGCGAAATGAAGATGGCCCACGAAGTGGCGAGTCAAAGGCCTGATCTGTTCCGGCCGCTCGGCGAGACAAACGGTTATCCGCTTTTGATCGAATTGGGGGGAGACGGACGCAAGAACTTTTTGCACGTCTGGGAGTTCACCGGTGAGTTGCCACCCGGTCCGT
>JAGQOS010000094.1 GCA_020427265.1 Planctomycetales bacterium | reverse complement strand
CCGAGGATTTCGATCGGCACCACCTTCTCTGTTTCGCCCGGCGCGAAGTCGACGCGGATCATACCCGGCGCGAAATCTTCGCCAGGCGTGGCCGAAATACTGGGCACGGAAAGCCCAATGGTCGGATCGCCCCAGAAGGCCCGGTCGAAGCCGGCGTTGTCGCCTTGGTCGGTAATGACCAGCGTCAAGAATCGGCCGCCCGACGGAATCGGCAGATTGATATCCGTGAAGGCGTTGCGTCCGGTCACACTTTGGCGGAATTCGAGTTGGCCGTCGACAAACACGTAGAAGGTTACGTCGCCATTCTCCGTACCCGCCTGATCGTTCAAACCGGCGCGCGAAGAGAAGCTCGATACTTCGAGCCCAGGGTTGTCGGCTTCGATCGCATTGAGATCGAAGGTAACGCCGGTCGAGCCGATGCCCATGATCATCGAATGTCCGGCGCCAGCATAATTCTCGCCCTGCAACAGTGCGGGATGCCCGCCTTGCGGACCGTTCACGATGTTGCCATATGGCGAATGCGCCGCGTCGTCGAAGGTATCGAAGGCGTTGCCTGTGGAATCGAGCTGCACGCTCGCGCCGCCGCCCCAAGGCGTGAAGACGCCGTCGACATAACCGCTCGGATTGGCGGCCGCCTCGGGCGTATTGTACTGATTCGGCCCGGCCACGTGTGCGTTGAGCGGATTCGTGCCCGAATTGCTGAACGAGCCGTCGCGCGGGTTGATGGCGTTTTGGAACGCGCCGGTCCCCGTGCCATTGCCGCCGCCGACAATGTCGGCCAAATCGAGTGTCGTGCCTACCGCGCCGAGCATCACGTCGACCGACGCGGGCAAGCTGGGGTCGCCGCTGCGGGTGACAGTGACCACGTCGATCAAGTTCGGCACGTCGCCTTCGAGTACTTCGTACGAGTCGATCGTGAAGTCGAACGTGATGCCGTCGTCGTTCAGCAGCGTTAGTTCGCTCGTCGGCTGCGTTTGGCCGGCGACGCCAATCGGCAACGTCGAGCCGGTTTGGCTGAGCGCGCCGTTGAAGATTTCGCCGATCTCGGCATCGCTGAGCGCTGCGTTAAAGAAAGCGAAATCGTCGATGTCGCCGATGAATCCAAACTGCCCGCCCGTATCGCCACCGCGGCCGATCGACAGCGGGTTGTTCGTGTTCGTCATCGGCGCGTATTGCTGGTCGGTCACCGAGTTGAAGAGCGTGCCGTTCACGTACATGCTCTTGGTGCCGGTCGTGGCGTCGAAGCTCACGGCGATGTGCACCAGGCTGCTGGTCACAGCCGGCCCGGTCAACACGTCCCAACCGCCGCCGGCGCCTGTCCAGAACTGCCAGTTGTTGTCAGCGCCGGCATACAGGATGTAGCCCTGGAACGTGCCAATCGAATCGCGCGACGTAAACGCACTGCGGAACGAACTCGCGCCACCGGTGGCGCGCACCCAGGCCGAGGCGGTAAAGCTCTGTGTGTTGAGCGAGGCGGAGTACGGCACGGAAACGACATCGCCGCCGTCGAATCGCAACGCGCCGCCGCGAGCGCCGCCCAGATCGACAAAGGTAGCGCCGTTGACGTCGGCGTCGTTCGCGCCGGCTTCGTCGGCCACGGTTCCGCCTACAGGCGCTTGGTTGAACGAGAAGTAGGTTTCGAGCGACGTCGGCACGGCGGCCGGAACGCCATCGGGGAAGATGCGGAAGTTGGCGAGTGAAATCGCAATCGTCTCGTCCGACTCGTTCATCGTGTCGCCGAGGATCTCGATCGGAATCGCCTTGGTGGTCTCGCCCGGCGCGAACGTGATTGTGATCGGTCCCGGCGTGAAGTCGACACCCGGCGTGGCCGGCGCGACGGCTGCAGGTCCGAGAATCACGTCGACCGCCGAGGCGAACGTCAGATTGCCGCTGCGGGTGATCTCGACCACGTTGACCGTATGCGTGTCGTCGCCTTCTTCAACTTCGTACGAGGCAAGAGCGAAATCGTATTCGGGCGCGGTATCGTCGTTTTCAATCACCAGGATCGCTTCACCCGGCGACAGGGCGAACGCTTCGAGCGAATCGAAGAAGATACCGGCGATGCCGTTGGCCGGGTGGCCGGCGTTGTTGAAGCCCGAAACGCGGAACGCGTCGCCGGCGCTTCCCTGAACATCGAAGAAGTAGTAGTCGATGTTCAAGTTCGGCGCAGCCGTTACCTGCGTGGCCGAAGCCGTGCCGCCGGCAATTTGCGTTAGCGTGAGATCGCTCGGCGTAATGCCCGCGCGGTCGCTGTGATCGATAATCACGCCCAGGCGGAAGGTGGCGTCTTCGGAGAGGGTGAATTCGAGCCAATCGCTCGCCCCCACGCCGGGCTGCGTGTAGAGCAGGCCGGACACCTGATCGGCCACGTCGTCGCTCGGCGTTTCGCTGGCGAGATCCAACGACAAGTAGTTCGGCCCTGTATTCTGGCCGGCTTCGAAGATCAGCAGGCCGGCCACCTGGTTGATGCTCGAGACGTAGCCGGGTAACGACTGCTGGATGCCCGTGCCGGCGCTGTAATCAACGTAATAGCCGTCGCTGCCGTAGACGCGGTCGCCGTCGATGTCTAGCGGCTTGCTATCCGACCGTGTCCGCCAGGCGCCTCCGGCGTCGACGTCGCCGCCCGCCGCCGCAATCACTGGGCCGGCGACCGGCCCCGTGGCGATTTCGCCCAATGGCGTGGGTGCTTCGGTGACGGAAATGCGATCGATCGCCAGCGTTCCGCCACCAAGCTGCTGGTAGGCGAAGGCGTGCGCCGAAGTCAGGTTGTTCACCACGCCGGCGTCGGCGAACGTTGCGCGGAGCGTTCCGGCGACCATATCGACCGCTTCGCTCAAGCGCAACTCGTAGCCGGACGAGCTTAAATCGAGGTTGATCGTCAGGTCCGTATTCACATCCTTGTCGTAGGTCATCCAATTCCAACTGGCGAGCGTCGTGACTGTGTTATCCGAAGCGACATGAATCAGGTTGCCGTTCGCGCCGTTGCCGCCGAAGTTATCGCGATCGGCGATCGTGACCCAGAATCCTGGCGCTTCGAACCCGGCGCCGGGCAGCGCGAAGCTGGCCGTGGTGCTGCGCAAACCGACGTAAACGCGCTGATCGTTCAGCCCGCCGCTCCCGCCACCGATATCCCAAGTGGCTGTCACGATTTCGTTGCGGGCGACATCGACCGTTTCGTCGCTGAACATCGACGTAAGGTTCGAGCCGGCCGAAAGTGTGGCAAAGCCGTTGGCCTCGGTCACGAAACCGCCAACCGAATCAACCGTGTAGCCGCTGCCCACGCCATTGTTGTTGATGCTCAGGTTGCCCGGCACGTCGTCGAATTCGTCGTGCAACAAGAAGACGTTGGCGCGGCGCGGGTTGGCCAGCGACAGCGAAATCGTTTCATCGAGTTCGACGAACAACTCGCCGAGAATCTCAATCGGCACGATCTGCGACGATTCGCCGGGGGCGAAGGTAACGGGAATTGTCGTGCTTGTGTAGTCGACATCGGGCGTTGCCGGGTCAATCGGTCCGGGTGAAAGCACCAGATCGACCGTGGAGAAGATCGACAGATCGCCGGTGCGTGTGATTTCGACCACGTTGGCGAAGTTGGGCACGTCGCCTTCCGTCGTGCGATAAACGCGCCGCGCGAAGTCGTAGGTTACCGTGTCGTCGTTCAGAATCGTGAGCGTGGCCGTGGGGTTCGACAAGCCGGCCTGTCCCTGTTTGGGGAAGTTGAGCCCGGCCAGGTTGCCACGCATCAACTGGGCCACCTGTGCGGGCGAGAGCGCGGTATCGAGCATCACTACGTCGTCCATCAGGCCGTCGAAGAATCGGTTTCCGAAGGCATCGGAACCAATGTGCAAATCGACCCCGTCGGCCGTATCGAGCGCGCGACCCGCTATGCTAGCAAGACCTTGCAACACGCCGTCGATATAAAGCTCGACGTCGTTCGCGTTGGGATTTGCGTCTTCGGGGAAGACAGCCGCCACGTGATGCCATTGGCCATCGGCCACGATGCCGTTGCTCACCACCGATCCGCCGTTGATTTCGACGCGCAGCGAACCGGCCGGCCCCCCCTGGTCGGTTACGCGGAAGACGAACTTCTCGCCGGCATTATTCAATCCCCACGAGGCGATTACATGGTTGCCGGTGTTGGTCGTATTGATCCAGGCCGCCACGGTGCGCGGCGCCGTGCCGGTGACACCGTGGAAGTTCGTAGCGAGAATCTCGTCGTTCACGCCGTCGAACGACATCACGCCGCCGCGTGCGCCGCCGACATTCATCCAAGTGGGTCCGTTCACCGCGCCGTCGTTGTCGGCGGCTGAGTCGGGTGTGATGCCGCCCTGCGGTGCGGCGTCGAAACCGTATTGCAGCAACAGCGGCTGCGTGACCTGAAAGTTGGTCAACTGCAATTCGAGCGTTTCATCGGCTTCGATGAACAGATCGCCGAGAATCTCGATCGGCACAACTTGCTGGGTTTCGCCCGGAGCGAAGTTGATCGTGATCGGTCCGGCGATCACATCATCGCCGAGCGTGGCCGGATCACTGCCAACGGGCACGAGCACCACGTCGACCGACGAAGCCAGGTCGGTAATGCCAACACGGTTGATCGTGACCACGCGCGACGCGCTGGTGAAATCGAAGTTTGTGCCGAACGCCAGGTTGTCGAAGAACATTTCGACCTGGTCCTGGTTGACCTTGGCGAATTCGAGCAGGCTGCCCAGGTCCGACTGGCCCAGATCGGCCGTGACGGAAAGCGCCGGAGCGTCGGTCTCGGCGACCGGGTCGATCCACATCACGAGCTCGTCGTCGGCGCCAGAGGCGTTGAACGTGAGGCGGCCGACAAGGCGGAAGTTGCCGGTAAACGCCGCACCGGGCGAGAACGTGTCGGTCGCGCCAGCCAGGTTGATGAAGAAGTCGTCGTCGCGCACGCCGAATTGCACGTTGCCGCCGTGGAACTGCAGCAGCGTTTCATACTGGCCTTCGGTGTTCGCATTCAATTCGAAGTCGTAGGCGAAGTAGATCGTGCGATTCGGATCGAGGCCGAGATCGAACGGCCTCTGGATCGATGCGGTCGCGCCGCCCGCCGGGATCGCCCGCAACCGGCCGCCGGAAATCGCAAAGTGATTGTCCGGATTCGTACCGGCCGTAGCCCACGGACCGGTCCAAATGCCGGCCGCGCCGCCCAGCCCATCGACGGAACCATTCGGATAGTTGAAATCTTCGACCACGCCGCCGACGTCGACCGTATCGCCCTCGGGCGTGCTGAAGTCGGATACCGTGAAGTCGTAGGTCGGGACCGGCGAAGCGTATACTTCCAATTCGGCGATGGCGATCGGGGCATCGGTCGATTGCACGATGACGCGCACGCCGGTGACGCCGCCAATCGCGTCGAACTCGAACAACCGGCGCAGATCGGGCTGCCCGTCTGTAATGGTCAACTCGCCGATCGTGTGCCAGGCCATGGCAGAAACGTCGGTCGCGGGCTCGGCCAGATTCACGCCGGCGAACGAATCTCGCGTGAATTGGAATTCATATGTGCCGTTCGTACGATTGGCGAACTGGCTTTGGAAGGCGATCTTGTCGATCGTGTAGGCCGCGTTGAAACGCACACCGACGAACGACGTGCCATTCGTATTGGCAATCCATGGTTCCTGGACCACTTGTTGAGGCACGGAATAAAGATTGTCGTTCACGTTCGGCGCTGAGAAGACCCGCCCGCCGATGTTGGCCAGGTGATCTTGCGAGAACGCCACGCCGCCCATCATTTGCAGCGCAATGTTCGGCTGGCCGAGAATCAACGGGCTCGGTCCCACGCGCGGCGGATCGCCAATCAGCCCGCCTTCGTCGATCTGTCGGAAGTTGAGCGTGTCGTCGTTGAGGATCGTGAACGTGGCGTTCGGCTGCACCTGGCCGGGTTCGCCGCTGGTAATGACTTGACCGGCGAGCAACCCCACGTCGGTCGGATTGAGCGCGACGTCGTAAAGCCGCACATCGTCGTAGTAGCCGGGCACGGCTTCGTTGCCGCCGCGGTTGGCCAACCGGAACCCGGTCCAGGCCATATCGCCATCGGCCAGGCTGAACGGCGCGCTGGCCACTCCGTCGACATACATGACCGCGTTGTTCGCGCCCGATCCGGTGCGCACCAGGGCGACATGATGCCAGACGTTCGACTGCATCGCCGGGCCGGCGGTCGTGCCGCCTGCATGCTGCACAGCCAACCGGCCCTGATTGGCGTTCACCTGGAACCGGCCGCCACTCGCGCCGTTGGCGAAGATACTCTGGAACTGTCCTGCCGCACCCGAGCGATTGATATCTTCGACATTCACCCACATCGAGATCGTCCAGGGATCGGAAGCTCCGAATCCGGGGCTGGCGCCTTCGAGGAAGCTGTCGGGATCATTGATTGCCGCGCCGCTGGCGAATTGCTGCACTACGTTGTTACGCGTGACGCCGTTGGCGTCGGTCACACTGGCCACGACAGCCGGATCGATGCTGCCACCGCCGACGATCGTCATATCGATCCCGCCGGTCGTTCCCGTATCGGCAAACGCGCCGCCGTTGAAGTCGTAGCGATGCGCGGGCGGAACCGAGGCTTCGACACTCACGGCGCGGAAGTTCGTAAAGCTGAGCGTGACCGTCTCATCGGGCTCGATGAACTCGTCGCCGAGCACTTCGAGCGGCAAGGTCTTCGACGTTTCACCCGGCAGGAAGGTCACGGTAATCGGACCGGCCGTAAAGTCGTCGTCGGCCGTGGCCGGGTTCGTGCCGCTGGGAGCGACAATCACATCGACCATCGACGTCACATTCGTCTTGCCGCTACGCAGGATCGTGATCGCGTTGGTAATGTGCGGCACATCGCCTTCGTCTTCGGCGAAGGAGGGCATCTCGAAATCGTAGCGGATCGTATCGTCGTCGAGAATCGTGAGCGTGGCGCTGCTTTGAGCGCCGGCGCGGCCGAGCACGAGCGGTCCGGCAATTACTCGCTGGTAGTGCGTGGCGGCCTGGGCGACTGTCAGGGCGTGATCGTAGATCGCGACTTCGTCAAGTTGGCCGTCGAACGGAATGGTAATGTTCGCCGGGTCGCCCGAGTGGTTCGACCCGATGACCAGGTCGTTAAGGAATGTCCAGTTGTCTCCCTCGGCCGCTGATACGCGCTCGACGCCGTCGATGATGGTGCGCATCACACCGGCTTCGCGCGTAACGACCAAGTGGTGCCACGTGTTGATCGCAATCGTGTTGGCCTGGCCGTTGAAGCCGTTGAAGTACTGCGTGACCGACGCCGGACCTTGCGAACTGGAGTGGATACCGAAATCGTTGCCGTTACCCTTGCCGGTGAACAGGTCCCCGCGGGCCGTGGTATCGGCGTTGAACCACATTTCGACCGCGAAATCGCCCGTGCCGATCGCGAAATCGCCGTGATCGCCAATACGCACATTGCCGCCGACAAAGTCGGCCGCCGTGCCCAGTTGCGCGTTGACCGAGGCCACGCCCAAGTTCACGCCGCCCTGGATTGTGCCCGGATGACTGGCGCCCGCGGCCGACGAATCGGCGATTGTGGCGCCGGCAGCTTCGTCGAACTGGTAGAACGCGATCGCGGCGTCGTTGCGCACTTGATCGGCAAAGCCGACGCGGAAGTTGGTAAAACCGAGATTCACCGTCTCGTCGAGTTCGCTCAGCAGTTCGCCGAGAATCTCGATTGGCACGGTCTTCTCGGTTTCGCCAGGGGCGAAGCTGACCGTGAGCACAGAGGCGTTGTAATCGACATTGGGCGTCGCCGGGTTGACGCTGCCAGGCGTGAGGACGACATCGACACTCGAGGCGATCGTCGTCTTGCCGCTGCGGCGCACCGTGACGACATTCGTGACATTCGGCACGTCGCCTTCGGGAGTTTCGAAGTTGTCCTGAATGAATTCGTACTCGATCAGGTCGTCGTCGAGAATCGTGAGCGTGGCCGTGTCTTGCGCGCCGGCCGCGCCACCGAAGATCGGCAACCCCGCGAATTCGACGGAATAGAAATAGGTTCGCGGACCGTTGCCCGGAGGCGCGTAGTTGATCGAATCGCCCACGTCCAAAGCGCCATCGGCAAACGTTCGCCAGCCGGCAACGCCACCATTGCTGAAGGGCACAGCACCGCCTGACTGCGGCGCCCAATGGCCGAGCACGTCGCCCGCCTGGACGGGCAAGTTGCCGATGTCGTACGTACGCACGCCGCTCGTCGCCGCGTCGTTGTCTTCCGTGCCGATTGTTACCCGGTGAACAACGTCGTAGTTGTCGCCTCCGGTGGGCCGCAACACGAGCAGGTCGACGCGTTCCGCGGCGGTATCCGAATCGTTGCGTAACGTGAAGTTCGAAATGAACCCGTCGGCGGGCGCCACGTAGTCGGTCTGCAGGAAGAGCAGGTTCGCCGCGCCGCCGTCGCCAGCCGTGGAGCCGGGAGTGTCGGTCGCCAAGGTTGCCTGTCCGATCACAGCCGAAGGCGCCGGGAAAACGCGGAAATTCCCCAATCCGAGTTCGATCGTTTCGTCGGCTTCCAGGATCAGATCGCCGAGAATTTCGATCGGCACGCTCGCCTGGGTTTCGCCGACTTCGAATCGCACGGTGATGGTCGCGGCCGTGTAGTCGACGTTTGGCGTGGCCGGATCGACCGCGCCGGGCAGCAGCACCACATCGACGCTTGATGCAACGCGCGTGTTGCCGCTACGCGTGATCGTAACGACGTTGGTCGTGTGCGGCACGTCGTCTTCGACGACTTCGAACGAATCGGTCGAATACTCGTAGAAGATCGCATCGTCGTCGAGGATCGTGAGCGTGGCCGTATCCTGGCCGGCCGCTTCGCCGAGCGGCACATTCACGCCGTAGGCCGTGAAATCGCCCGACATGATCGCTTGAATCTCGGCTTGCGATAGCGCCGCGCCGAAGATCGCCACGTCGTCGAGCTTGCCGTTCCAGTTCCGACCGCCGGTAAGCGGGTCATTACCGATACGCACATCGGCGTTCGCCGCCGTATTCAGGTTGTTGCCCTGTTGGCCCGAAACAGTCTCGAGTTGGCCGTCGACGTAGAGCAACGCGTCGACCACGTTTGGCGAGCCGTCGTTTTCCCAGGTGACGGCGACGTGATGCCATTGGCCGTCGCGCAAGTCGGTCGTACCGATAATGAAGCCGCCGTTCACTTCCAGTCGCAACGCGCCCACCTGGCCGTTGCCGGCGTTGTCGTTCAGCCGGAAGACAAACTTCTGGGCGTTGGCATTGTTGCCCCAGGCCACGATCGCATTGTTTTGGGCCGTGGTCTGAACCCAAGCCGTAACGGTGCGCGGATCGCGTCCGGTGATGCCTTGATAGCCGGTGAGCACGATCTCGTCGTTCGTGCCATCGAAGGAGAAGACGCCGCCGCGCGCGCCGCCTTCGTTCATCCACGTGGCGCCGTTGACTGTGCCGTTGTTGGTCATCAGGGCGTCGAGCGTTTCGACGCCTTGCGGCGCTGAATCGAAACCGAGGTAGCTGACCAGCGGCGCGTTGGCGTTGAACTGCGCGCGGAAATTTGTGAAACCGAGAGCGACCGTCTCATCGGGCTCGCCCAGGATGTCGCCCAGGATCGTGATCGGCACGCTCTTCACCAACTCGCCCGGGGCGAAGTTGACGGTAATCGGGCCGTTCTCCAGGTCGATACCCAGCGTGGCCGGGGTCGCGCCGGTTTGTGTGAGCACGACGTCGACGCTCGAAGCAATCGTCGTATCGCCCGCGCGGCGAATTGTCACCACGCCGGTCGTGTGCACGACGTCGTCTTCCACGACTTCGAAATCGGAGTTGGTGAATTCGTATGTGATCAGATCGTCGTTGACGATTGTGAGCGTGGCTTGCGGTTGCGTATCGCCGGCAATTCCGCCGCCGATCGCCGAACTGAACAGGAAGTCGCCAGGTGCGCGGGCGATGTCGCTGATGCGCACTTCATCGATCGCGCCGCGGACATTTTCACCCGAGCCGCCGATGCGATTGCCCACAACGGTTTGCGTAGCCGTATTGGCCAAATCGCTCGAAAGATTGAGCGAACCAATTTCGTTGGCCAGGCCGTCGGCCGCGCTCACGCGCGTCCAGTAGAACTTCAGATTATCGTCCACGCCGGCGTCGCCGTTGTAGGTAACGGCAACGTGGAACCACTCGCCCGGCAAAAACGCGTGCTCGCCCGTGGTCGGAATCGGCACGCCGTGCGTTTCGACCGTGGGGTCGGCCTTCACGAGTTGCAATTGGCCGTTCTCGATGCGGAACTGCACGATTTGCGTCGGATCGGTGCGGGCGAAAATCTGTTGCTGATCGCCGGTATTGATGCTGCTGGTCTGGATCAGCGCTTCATAGGTGAACGCGCCGGTCGTGGGATTCTGCCAGTTGGTTCCGGCCGTGTCGGCCATATTGCCGGCAAAGCCGTTGTTGGCGGCCGCCCCCAGGCCCAGCGAGCGTCCGAAGGGACCGTAGCCGTCGGCCGCCTGCACGGCGGGACTTGTGACGACATTCAGATCGAGCGTGGCGCCACTGCCAACGTCTTGCACGAATCCGGTACCGGCGGCCTCGTCGAAGTGGTACAGATGCAGCGTGTTAGCGTCGGCTGTGTAGGGCCGCGGCACGCTGATCATCGACTGGAAGTTGGTGAACGAGAGATGAACGGTCTCATCGAGTTCGGCAAACACATCGCCCAAAATCTCAATCGGCACGGTCTTGATCGTTTCGCCCGGTGCGAAGTTAAGCGTGATCACGGCCGGCGTGTAATCGTCGCCCGGCGTAGCCGTTCCCGGCGAGAGGACCACGTCGACGCTCGCCGCGATCGTCGTATCACCGCTGCGCTCCACGGTAACCGCGTTGGTCGTGTGCGTTACGTCCAACTCGTCGACGCGGAAGTCGTCTTGCACGAAATTGAAGACCACGTCGTCGTCGTTCTGGATCGTGAGAATCGCCGTGGGATTCGTCACGCCAGCGCCGCCCGAAGCGATCAATTCCGAAGTGAAGCCGAGCACGCGAATGTTATCGATTCGCGTGGCGGCGTCGGTGTTGTCGCCGGCGTCGAACACGACAATGCGGAATTCGATCGGCCCGCCGATGCCAGCGAATGCGCCGCCCGAGAGATCGATCGACTGGTTCACAAAGCCTCCGGCGCGCGAGAACGTTGCGATTTCGCTGCCTGCACCGAATCCGGTGTGGCTGCTGAACACAGCGTAGGTCGTTTGCTGATCGGCGTTGAAGTCGAACGTGAGATTCGTAAGGTTGAGCGCTTCGCCCGCTTCGGGTGCGATGGTAAACGAGTAGTGATCGTTGTCGGCAATCGCGCCGGCCAGATTGTCGGTCAGCGCGCGATAGCGCACATAACGGCCCGGCGCGGGATTGCCACCCGTGGAGAAGCCAAACGACGTAGGCGACCCGCCATCGTCGAAGCCGGCGCCGGGAGCGAAATCGCTGGCCGTAGTTTCCGCATTCGTATCGCTCGAGGCGAGTGTCGAACCGTTGAACGTGTACTCGGCTAACACCTCTTCAGCTTGGCCGGCGGGCTGGGCCAGGATGAAGATCTGCAGATTCTTGACCGTGTACGTGGCGGCGTTGGCGGCGAAGGTCCAGTCGGTATTCGCGCCGGGCGCATTGCCGATGCCCAATTCATCCGGGCCGCCCGAGTTGCCCCAGCGATTGTAGGCGAAGATCGTTTCGCCCGCGCCGTAATTGTGCACTTGGAACGAACCATGCCCGCTGCCAGTGCCCGCGCCCGCATCGCCGAAATCGTAGGCCGAACCGCTCGCGCCGGGAACGTTGGCCGCGTTGCCTTGGCTGTAGTTGCTCGGCCACATCTCGATGTTGCCGGTGGCGATGCCCGTGCCGGTCGTTACACCGGCGCCGGCCGAAGCAAACACATCCATGTTGTCGACCGTCTGCTGCCAGACCGACGGATTCGGGTTATTGGGAATATCGAGCGCGAAGACGTCGCTGGTAAAGGCGTCCATCGTGACGAACACCCATTCGAGCCCGCCGCCGTTGTCGAGCTCCATGTAGTAGCCCACGCGCGAGAAATCGACGCCGGCCAATGCGGCCGCGTTATTCACCGAGTAGGGAACGGCCGTGGCGTTGAAATTGCCGTTGTCGGGAATCGGCAGTTCGTAGAGCAACGTGTAGTCGGCCGCCTCGGGCACTCGGCCGATCGCGCCGCCGCCGCCGATCGTTGGCCCGGGAACGACCGGTCCGCCGTTGCGGCCGGGTTCGTTGTAGATCTCAATTTCGTCGATCGCACTGTTCGCCGCCGAAACCAGAATTCGCATGCCGGTCGCATCGACCGGGTCGAAGTCGTAGCGATGCCGCTGATGCGGCTGCGTAAAGAGTGGATCGACGAGCGTGTCGTAGTCCACGGCCGCGATCGTGACCCAACCGGTCGACTCGTCGCCGGTGGTCACGAGCGCAGTTCCCGGATTGGGAACTTGCGTGTACTGAATCGTAAAGACGCCCGTATCCCGGTCCGTGCAAACTCCTCCACCGCAAGGATCGCCGGCCAGCACATTGCTGCGGCCGAAGGCGATACTCTGCACGTCGCTCACGGGCGATGCACCGAGATTCACGCCGATGAAGGCCCCCTCGGTTCCCGTGTTCCCGCCGCTGATCCAACTGCTGTTGTTGCCGTACACGCCGTCGTTCGCGCCGGCGATCGAATGCGTGCCGGCGGCGATCACATCGAGCGCAAAGGCGGGACGCCCGGTCGCCAGGTTGACCGGCGCCGCGTCGCCCGCGTTGGCGGCCACCGGACCTTCTTGTACGAGCAAGAAGCCGATCGGGTCGGCCGGCGCTTCGGCGCGGAAGTTCGTGAGCGAAAGGAACACAGTTTCGTCGGTCTCGACCAACAGATCGCCCAGCAACTCGATCGGCACCGGCTTGAGCGTTTCGCCCGGCGCGAAGGTCACGGTGACCGGGCCGCGTGTGTAGTCGACATCTTCGCCGGCCGGATCGCCCGGGCCGGGTGCAAGCACGACATCGACCGACGAAGCAATGCCGATGTTGCCGCTGCGTCGCAGCATCACGACGTTGGTCGTTTCGGTAATGTTGCCTTCCAGATCAGCGTAGTTCGCCGTGGTGAAGTCGTAGCGGGGCTGATCGGTATCGTCGTCCAGAATCATCAACGTTGCTGTGGCGCGCGAGCTGCTTACCGCGGCGCGCTGGCCTTCGATCTGGAAGCCGTTGATTACGAAGAACGCTTCGTTGACCGCCCCTCCGCCGCTGGTCAGCGTGTATTCGATCTCGATCGGGTTAACGCCGTCGGATGTAATGTTGAACGATACGCCGAGGGGA
>JAGQOS010000093.1 GCA_020427265.1 Planctomycetales bacterium | reverse complement strand
CGAAGAATTCGATCGAGCCGCTTGAATCGCTGCCACATGGTTGCCGTCCCTCGGATCGCTAGCTGTGCCGCATCCTACCGGCGGCCGTCAACCCAGGCAAGCGATTGGGGAGTGCGTCCCCCCCGCGAGAATCCTCAACCAGAGACTCAGCTCAACTACTGTTCGAGCACGACGCAGATGACGTCTAGAGCGGCTAACGCTTGGGCCGGGGCTTGCTGCGTGCCGTCTTGGTTGTTCCAGACCTTCATGGCGAATTCGAGATAGTGCACGCGCGACTCTTCGAGCGACGCCGGGTCGACGCCGTCGCGGGCCTGGGGCCAAAGCTTCTGCAATTGTTCGAGTGCGCCGGGTTTGCCGGCAATCGCCTCGAACACCGCATCGTCGAGCGATTCGAGCATTTCCACCTGCTCGGTGGGCAGCGCTGCGGCTGCCGCCGATCGTGGCGCGATCGTCATTTCGGCCGACGCGCCGCGACGCGTTGTCGCGCGTCCATGGGGTGCGTGCGCCTGTGCAACCGTAACCTTCCCGCGTCCCGGATTACGCAGCTCGGGAGCGATTGCCGGTCCGAGACGTTCGGCCAGCCGGGCGAGTGTATCCGCATCGAGCCCCGGACGGGGCGGAATCATCAGCGCCGAGAGGGCTGAATAATTTTCGGCTTCGAGAAACTTGCCAATCAACTCCGCCCACGGATGCGTGGGCGCCTGGTGTCGCGATTCGAGATCGAGACACGCGATGCCGAAGCGGTTGGTCAAGTGCGCCGGCTCGGCATCGCCGACCGGTTGCAAACGGAACGGACGCCGCGGCGAATGCTTCAGGCCGGTCGTGAATGAAAACGCGAGCCGGCATTCCACAGGAATGCACGCCAGGGCGGCGGCGAAAGCTTTTTCGCAGCAGCGGCCTTCGGAAATCGCCACTTGCTCGTTTCCCAGCAAAGCGTCGATGAGAAACGCCAGCTCCCGCGGGCCGTATTGCAGACAAAACTGTTCCACCGCCGAGCGGTTCATCGCACTCGCCTTGCCCAGCAGGCGTAGTGAATCCATCTCGCGCGGGATAACATCTTGCGGTTCCAACTCGCCGGTCGAACGGGCCGCATTGAGCAGGGCGAAGGCGTCGTTCGCAAAGCGGCCGAGCGTCTCTTCTGTCGCGATCAGACAATGCGTGTAGATGCGTTGCCCCACGCGTCCGCTGTATTCCTGGCCGGCCGCGATCGTTTGCGATACGCAATGCGCCCCGCTCGGCAGGCGGAAGAAATTCACACTGCGCGGCGGACCACCGGCCGGCAACGCATCGTGCGACGGACACCAAATGGAAAGCTCTTTGGCGTCAATATCGAGCACACCTGGGCTCTTGCCCACGAGTTGATACCCATCGCCGGCGCTGGTGCGCGCCGAAGTGTAAACGGCCTGGTCGAGTTGCGTCATGCTAGTTCCTTGGCGTTGCCGTGCGACGGAGAAACCGACCGCGCAGACTAAGTCGATTCCGCCTTCCTCGCCTTGGGCAACGATTGCACGATCCAGCTAAACGGCTCGATGATGCCGCGCGGCTCGACGCGCAACGGAATCCGCCGTCGTGTCCGGTCGATTTCGGTGCGAAAGGCGCACGCGCCGGCAACGCCGGCGGCGAAGTAGCGGGTTTTGGGAAAGCGCTCCTGGCAGTCGCTAAACACGCCGGGAATGTGTTCACGGGCGAAGGCGTCGGGGTCGTCGAGACACACGTCCGTTTGGTCGGCCTTCGAAAATACGATCGACACCGGACGCGTCGGCCAGCCGGTTTTGCGATCGCCATTCAGTTCGCTGAGCAGCGAAAGCACTTTCATGGCGTAGTGCTCTTGCGCATGGTTGCCGTCGCGCAGTTGGATCGAGTCGAGCAACAGTACAATGCCGGAACACTTGCCGAGTACGGAACGAATGACAGGAAAGGTTTGCGGGTGTTCGATTTCTTGTTCAATCGCCTCGCCGGCCACGTCGGGCAGCATCAGTTCCGTGCCGGGCTTCACGCCCTTGGCTTGTACGCGGCAGTGAATCCAATTCCACTGATCGGGTTCGTTGGGCGTCTTCGACGGGAATTCGCAACCTTGCAAAGCGGCGACTGTGGTTTGTTGCAGCGTGATCGAAAAGGGCCCCCGCGCCGAGATTTGCAAGGGTCCGGGACGGCGCGACAGGATGTCCATGAGCATGCCCAGGTAAACCGTCTTGCCAACGCCGCTCGCTCCCAGCACGGCCGCAATGTGCGGCAGGAACTTCTGGCCTTTGGCCTGTTGCGAAAGCGCCATCGGCGCGAAGCAGTGGCGGCATAGCTCGGCATCGAACGTATTGGCACCGTCGCAAATGTAGCAGGCCACTTGGCGTGCGTAGGCCGCCAACCGATACGATTCGAGATCCTGTTCGCAAATGCGGTTCATACACATACCTCCTCGATTTCGTCCGCCGGATCGGCCGGCTCCGCACCTAGGCCCATTTGTTGCAGGGCAATCGATGCGATATCGCACGCGCCGACCGCGAGGCGAAAGCCGATATTGTGTTTGCGGTTGAGCGGGTTTTCGCCGCTTTGGAAATTGCAGGTCGCCTGGCTTTCGAAATACGTGTCGTAGGCGCCGCCTCGAATGCTCTTCATCGGCACCGGCAGCGTGAGCGAATAATCGTCGGGGCGTCCGAATCCGCACGAGGTCCATTCCCACACGTTGCCAATCATCTGACCGGCGCCGCCGGCTGAGGCGCCCTGCACGAAATGCTCGACCGGCACGACGCAATCGGGCCCCGAACCCCAGACATTCGCCTTCTGGTGATCGAACGTGTTGCCCCAGGGATAGCGACGTTGCAGCCATGTCCCCGATTTGGGAGTGACCGGCCAGGCGCTTGCCTTGACCCACTCCGCATCGCTCGGCAAACGCTTGCCGACCCAACGCGCGAACGCGGCGGCTTCGAACCAGTTCACGCCGACGACCGGCAGCTTTTCTTCGCCGGCTAGGAACTTCCCATTCCGCCAGAAACGCGGACCGGATTGCCCTGTCGCGTCGACCAGTTCCATAACCTCGGGCCAAATGGCCTCGTCCCAGATCGCGATCTCTTCGTAGCCGCCGGCTTTGACAAAGCGATAGTAGTCTTCGTTCGTGACCGGATAGCGATCGAGAAAAAAAGGATCGACGTCGATCACCTCGCCGCCACAACCGGCGATCGAGGCGCTGTCGAGCTTACCTTCAAGCAACACTTCGTCGATCGGTCCGATCACGACCTGGCCCGAAGGCACGATCGACATGCAGTCTTCGAACCGGCCAATCGCGCGGCTGCGCGCAGACTCGTCGAGCATTTCGGCGATCTGATGCCGTAGAGCAAGCATGTAGCGGCCGTCGTTGATCAGCGTATCAGCCAACGCTTCCTCAGCTTCGTTCGGTTCTTCGACCGGGTCGGTAGTCGTCGGCAGCTCTTCGTCGATGGGCGCGGCGTCGTGCTGGGCACGATTCCAGAAGCCGCCCTTTCCCCCTTTGCGAGAAAAGATGCCGGCCACGCCAGCGCCGAGCAACATGCTGGCTGCTTGGAAGTCGCAGGCCAGGTAGCCGACGATGGCAGTCGCCGCGAAGGCGAGAGCGGCCGTGATCGCCGGGCGGTTGGTTGAATTAGTCGTGTCACTCATCGTTGCGATTCCGAGAAGTCGAGGGATTCCTGACAAAACAATTTCCAGCTTAACCCGTCGCGCGCTTGCCGCGTTGGTTCTTCAATTTTTGGAACTGGGCCATGACCGAGCCAACCACGTGGTCGTCGGCCGTCGAGTTGGCGCTCTTGCGTTGCAGAGCGGCCGGTTCGACCAGATCAGGCGACGCGCCGCCAGCGGCTTTGGCTTCGATTTCCAACCGCCGACGCATTTCGGCGATCTCTTGCGTCGCTTTCTCTTTTGCGGCGATCAGCTCTTCTTTCAAATCTTGAATGGTTTCGCTCTGTTCGGCGGACCGTCGGCGCACGCGTTCGAGTTCGGCCGCCAGCTCCTCGGCCTCTTCCTCCGCCCTTTGGGCTCGTCCTACCGTGTCCTCCTGGTCGAATTGCGAGTCGAGCACTTTGCTTTCGGCTTCGGCCAGCTTGCCGCGCAGCTCGGAAAGCTCATCGCGCAAGTCGTGAATCTTGTCGTCGTCGTCCTCGCGTCGTGCTGAGTCCGCTTGCGCTTCGTGGAGCGAGGTGCGCAACGCTTCGATTTCCCCGTTTAGTTGCTCGCATTCCTCGGCAAAAGAGCTTTCCGCCTCGCTGAGTGCGGCCTGGCTTTGCTGCTGAAGCTCGGCGAACTGAGCGACCAGATCGGCTTCCCGTGTTTTCCATTGCGCTTGCTGCTGAGCGTGATCCTCGGCTTGCGCCGTTCGCTCCTGTTCGGATTGTGTACAGGCCGCTTCCTGCTCGCACAGACGCTGCTGCAATTGCGTGACTTCTTCCTCGCGTTGCACACGCGCTTGTTCGAGCCGCGCGACTTCGGCGGCATGCGCCTGAATCTGCGACTCGACCTCGGCGAACTCGGCTTGCCTGGCTTGCCACTCAGATTCGCGCTGAGCGAATTCCTCTTCGCGAAGGCGCCAGGCCGCTTCGCGCTCGGCGAATTCTGCTTCGCGAGCCTGCCCGGCCTCGTTGTCTTGCGACATTTCCGCGGCCCGTTCTTCGAGAGCACGCCGTTCCAGGGCAAGCCGTTCGCGATCTTGGGCCAGTTCAGCTTCGAGCGCTTCGAGTTGCTCGCCGGCCGCCTCAAGTTCGGTGAAGATGCCCTGGATGCTTGATTCCCAAACCTCAGTCGACTGGTAGAGGGCGGAAAACGGTTCGCGGATCACCTGCGGATCGATGGGGTTCGCTATGTGCGCGATGTCCAATGACACGGGCAAATCTTTCCCTGCTGCGCGTTGGATTGATCGAGAAAAGATGCGAAGGTGATCGGTCGCTAGAGGAGATTTCGCTTGATCACCCGTCGCTGAAAACGTAGTTTACGTTTCCGCCCTGGGCAACTTTGGTGGGCGCAGATGACTGTTTTTCAGGCAGCGAGTCAAAAAAGATGGCTAACCGGCGTAAGAAATCCGACACGACCCGCGCAAAACGCAAAACCGCCATCGCGCGTCAGCCCGAGGCGCCTGAGTCGCAAGCAGCCGAAGCGGTGACCGTGGCCTGGACGCTGTCGGTAATGACGGTAACCGGCTGCAATCTGGGCACGGCGGCGTTATGGTTCTTCGTTCGCGAGCACCCGGAACATGAAATGCTGGTCTTGCTTTCGGGAATGCTTTATTTCGCGGCCGTTTGCATCGGATTTGTGTCGCTCGTGCTGCTGCCCTTTGTTTGCCGCGTGCGGCGCGTGCTGCCGCCGCGCGGCATGATCTACTTCGGTCTGCTGGTCGCCTCCGCGCCGATCATCACGTTGGTCGTGCAATCGTTTCGGCGTTAAGATTTGACGCATTAGCGAAAAAAACGCAATTGCGCCGCTTTTGCTTCACGGAATTTGCGCGACGAGATTCTTTATGGCCTCTTCGAGTTCACTGGAGTCCGGCCAAAGTGAATATGAGTACCGCCACCCTCGCCGTTTACCAATGTCAATGCGTCCCGCCTTTCGAGGTGTCGCACGTGTAGTCACCTTGATTTCTCCCAGGTGCTCTTTTGACTGGGTCCACTGTGTCTTGGCTCGCAGTTCAAGTGGAAATTTCTTGATCGGTTTTGTGTGAGAACTTCTCTCTGGATGAAACGTCGCTTCCGCCTTGCTTTCCGGAACACAGAAATGAGGCTAGCCGGGGTCCAGGGGTGGCAATGAACGCCCTGGTCGATGCACGATGCATCGAAATCCTCGGCCAGGGACGCCGCCGCGGCGATCGTTGCCGACGGGTCACGCCGCCTCGCTCATCAATTGCTCCAGTCGCGCTTGCGCTCCTTTCGCCCAGGTTTGCCACCTGGGAATCTGAATTGCGTATTCGCCGCGATACACCTCGCCGGGAACGCGAACGTCGCCGCCCGCCGCGGGAACCAAGGCCCAGTGAGGCCGCTGCTCATTGTAACGAGTTTGGAACTCGGCCAGGCACACCCGAGCATGCGCCGGGTCGTCGTACAAACGCCAGTACACCTCTTCCTGCTTGAGCGTCTTGTGAAAACGTTCGAGCAAGCCCAACTGCGTCGGCGTGCGATACTGGATTCGCACATGCGAGAAGCGGCTCTTCAAGTAGCTGCCGAATCGCCGCGCCAGGAACGACGGTCCGTTGTCGGTGACCAGGAACGGCTGCTTGGAGAGCGGGCCGTGAATCGACTCCGCCTCGTCGCGGGCCAGCTTCAAGGCGTGAATTACTTCCGCCGCGCAGTAGCTGGTCGTCAAATGGCAGGCCAAGAGGTAACGCGAATAGTAGTCGATCACCGTCACGGCGTAGTGCCAGCCATGGCCGGGGATGTGGATGTAGGTGACGTCCATCTGCCACAAATCGTTCGGCTTCTGCGGCAGCAACTCGAACAGCTTCGCCGCCTGATGCAGTTCGGCCGGGCGTGCGATCGGCTGGTGCAACAGGCCGTGGTCCCGCATCACCTTGTACGCCTCGCGGTCCTTGACCGGATGCCCTTCGCGGCGGCAGATGATGGCGATCTTCTTGTAGCCGTACCAGGGACAACGCTTGGCCGTGGCGACGACGACTTCGACGATCGCCGCGGAAATCGCCTTCGGCGCCGGGCCCGGGCGCCGGCGGTCTTCCGGCGCCATCGGTTCGCGATACCAGCTTGCCGTCGCGATGCCCGCCGCCTTCAAAATGCCGGTGAGGCGAACGTCGGTTTCGCTTTCGATCAGCATGGTTGCCACCTGTTGGCGAAGCTCGTTGGTCACAGCGAGCCGTCCGAAAGTTTTTTAAAAAGCCGGTTGGCGATCGTCAGCTCGCCGATCACTTGGTCGCGGCGGGCGACTTCCTTTTCGAGCCGCCGGATCTGCTCGTCGCGAGGGTCTTTGCCCTTGCCGTTCGGGCCGGCCAGGGCCGCGTCGCCCGCGGCGAGGAAGTCGTCGCGCCATCGGTACAGGGTCTGCGCCGAGACGCCGTATCGACGCGCCAACACTTCCGCCGACTCTTCCCGCTTGATCAACGCCAACACCGCCTCGCGCCGCTCGGCCGGCTTCACGTCCGCTTGCTTGCCCATCTCAAATCTCCTTTCCCAAAGAAACACCCAAAGGTATCTTCCAGGAAAGAAGTTCCACACTCAACCGTTTCTCAAGAACCTTGAGCTATACACGCCACAACCTCGTTTCCGTGCATGGGCTCAATCGTGACGTACATCGTAGGCCACGCACCCGCCGCTCCCAGTCTCCCAAAACGAACTTCACCGGCGCCGCGTGTGCCGGTTAGCCCGATCGCTAGTGTTTGGGGGGCGTCGTCCTTGGGGACGCCGACGAGGCGGACGCCTTCCTTGCCGGCAACGGCGAGCGAATCCCACGCGTTGCGCCCTGAACCGTGGGTGATGACATCGAAGTTGTGAGTCAAATGCATGTTGTCGTCGAGTAACGTTGTCTTCCATTCCTGGGTCGGATCTTCCGGCATTTCGTAGGCCAGCACTCGCACGCCGACGCCCTCGCCGTTGCGGTTGCCACGGCCGTGCAGCGGCAGCACAACGAGTTGGACGCCGCGGTAGAGCGGCTTCACCCAATGCATCCGATGCACGGTCGGCTCGTGCGGCAGGCGGATCGGCGTCCAGCGGTCGCGCGGGTTTTCAGGCCGCAACAGATAGTGCACGCTGCCGCTCTTGCCCACATCGGTTGTTTCACCGGGATTCCACTGCGCGCCGACGGCCACTTCGACCTTGCCGTCGCCGTCCAAATCGCGCGCCGCCAGGCACACGTTGTCGCGCTCGGTCAGGCCGTCGACCATCACGTGGCGAGTCCAGTCGCCATTCTCGTACCAGACGAATTGTCGTTTGTCGGCCAGTAGAATGTCAGGCTTCTTGTCGCCGTCGACATCGCCAATCGCCAAGCCGTAGCCAATTTCCAGTTTGGCGTCGAGCGTTTGCGAGCGGAACTTCGGTTCCGGCGATGCGCCAAAACAGAAAGAGTGGAATACAAACAAGAGTCCGGTCGTGAAGAGCGCAAACCATCGTGGCATGGTGATTACTCCTGTCTGGATTCGCTATCGGTAAGCTCGATGATGAACGGTTCGTTGCTGTCGGGGAGCACCTCGACCTCGATTCCGCTCTTGGCAGTGCTCGTGTATCGCTGGGGAATCGCCAGTGTGCCCATCGAGGCCTCGCCTTCCTCGGCGGCAATCTGTTTTCCTTCGAAGCTGGCGACGCGCACCTTGTTCAAGCCCACAGTCGCACCGTCGTTCGGCTTGAATGTCGACATCCGGAACGAGCCATCGGGTTGGATTCCTCCAACTGCCGGTTGGCCGCTAGCGGGCTGAAACATGATGCTGCCGTTGGTCAGCGGCTCGCCGTTGTAAAGAACCCTGCCTTCGACCGGCACGATCATCGGTCCATCGCTGCATCCGGCTAGGAGAAGCACGAAAATCAACCAGACACAACATTGCCCTCGTCTGCGCACTGTCGGGATCCTGTCAATTGAGATCGTGGCCGGTTGAAGTATTTCGTCGGAAACGCCAAAGTCGGCGAGCTAATTGAGGGGATTCATGATCTCACTCGCGCTGATCGTGGCGTGTCCCTGATAAACATCGAAATTCACGCCGTCGGTCACGAAGGTTACGCTGGCATCGCCCAGCACGAAAACGCCGCCGCCAGGATGATAGCTGCCCATGGGAAGGTGATTAAAGTCGACCGCGCCGGTCGACGCACCGCGATCGATCTTCGCATTGAGCGGTTGCTCCAAAATCTTGTAGGCGTAGATGCCTTTTCCGGGGCCATTGTCTCCAAGGATCCATGCCCGGACATTTCCTGGAGGATCCGAATACGAAAGCCCCGGGGACCAATCGCGATGGATGAACTCGCCCGCGGCGAACGTGTTCGACAAGCCATCGCGCACGTCGCGGAAGCGACGTTCGAGTCGATACGCGAAGATTCCATTCTGAGGAATTGGACCGTGGCTGGTCGAAAGGCAGTTACGCATTCCTCCCTCCGGATCACAATCGACATTGGGGTCGTTCGACGTGCCGCCCACGCCCTGATATGTCGTCACGGCACCTTCCTGATAATCATACTTCGGCGCGCCCTTTTGGTTTACGTGATCGAAGGGATAACTCGGACAGATGTATTCCGATATCTCCGTGAACCGATGCGGACTGCCATGGCCGCTGGAATCCATTGACGGAAAGCTGTCGAAGATAGCTGTCTGTTCGATATAGGGCAGTATGTACGAAAACAAGCCATGATGCCCTTCGCCCAACGCTCCGGGCGGAAACGTCTCGTTAAACGCCGCCGCGTAGTTATGAATCGCGAGCCCGACTTGTTTCAAGTTATTCGTGCATTCTGTTCGCCGCGCCGCTTCGCGCGCCGACTGAACGGCCGGCAACAGCAGCGACACGAGTATGCCGATGATCGCAATCACGACCAAGAGTTCCACTAACGTAAAACCACGTATTTTTCGTGACGTGTGCGTCATTTTCTTGCCTGGGCGAATCCCGAATGGGCTCATGCGACGAGAGAACTAACTTTCATGGAGATTGCTGGATCATTATAATCGAATCCTGGTATTTTCTTCATCCCCCCTCCCTGAAAGAGTGGAGTTCTCGCCCATGCGGATCCTGCTCTTGCTCTTTGTCCTCCTCGTATGCTGTCTGCCGGAGCGCGACCTGCGAGCCGAAGAAGAGAGCAGCGATGGAATCGAGTTCTTCGAGACACGTGTTCGTCCCCTGCTTGTCGAACACTGCTACGAATGTCACTCAGCCGCAGCTAAGGAAGCCAAGGGTGGGTTGCGGCTCGATAGCAAGCCCGCGTGGTCGCAGGGCGGTGATAGCAGACCGGCCATTATTCCCGGCGACCCGGATGCCAGCCTGCTGATTTCGGCCGTACGCTACGAAGATTTCGAAATGCCGCCGCGCGGCAAGCTACCGGACGAGCAAATCGCGCTGCTGGTCCGTTGGGTCGAAATGGGAGCGCCCGATCCGCGCCAGGAAGATCCGTTGCCTCAGGCAAAGCCGGCTGCGATCGACTTCGAGCAAGCGCGGCAATTTTGGGCCTTTCAGCCACCGGCGGCTGGTCCGGCGCCGGCTGTGCGCAACGCGATTTGGCCACGCGACGAATTCGATCGCTTCGTGTTAGCTCGCCAGGAGGCTGCCCAGGTGGGTCCGGCCGCCGATGCCTCGCCATCGGCTTGGCTGCGGCGCATAACTTTCGATTTGACCGGGTTGCCGCCAACGCGAGCGGAGCGTGAAGAGTTTCTGGCCGACCGCTCACCGCAGGCGCGGGAACATGTCGTCGACCGACTGCTTGCTTCGTCGGCATTTGGCGAACACTGGGGCCGGCACTGGCTCGATTTGGCACGCTACGCCGACTCGAATGGCGGCGACATCAACCTGACCTTTTACAATGCCTGGCGTTACCGCAACTATGTCATCGAATCGTTAAATCGCGACAAGCCGTATGATCGGTTCGTACGCGAGCAGTTGGCGGGTGATCTGATGCCGCACGCGTCCGACGAGCAGCGTGCGGAACAATTGATCGCTTCGGGGTTTTTGATCGTTGGTCCCAAGATGCTGAGCGAGCGCGACAAAGAAAAACTGCAGCTCGACGTTGCCGATGAGCAGATTGACACGATCGGCAAGGTTTTCATGGGGCTCACACTAGGTTGCGCCCGCTGCCACGACCACAAATTCGATCCCGTACCCACGGCCGACTATTACGCACTGGCCGGCATCTTCCGCAGCACCGAAACCGTGTTTGGCATCCGCATGGGGAATGTCAACGTTTCGGGATGGCTCGAACAAGAATTGCCCGCACCGCGCGAGGTGACGGATGCGATTGCCGCCCACACAGCGAAGACCAAAGACTTCGAGGCCCAACTCAAGCAGCAGCGAGGAGAACTTGACCGATTGCAAAAAGAAACCGCCTTGGCGAGCGAGAGCTTGCGCGGCATCGTGGTCGACGATACGCAGGCCGAACAGATCGGCATGTGGAAGCCATCGACACATACGCCGCGGTATGTCGGCCAGGGCTACGTCCATAATGATCATGCGGAGCTTGGCGAGAAATCGTTGATCTATCGACCCTCGCTGCCCGCTAATGGCCGTTATGAGGTGCGCATGGCCTTCTCCTACAACAGCGGCCGCGCCACGAACGTTCCGGTCACAATTCGCCACGCCGACGGTGAAGAAACCGTTCAAGTGGATCAAACTCAGCGACCTGAAATCGCCGGCTTGTTCAAAGTGTTGGGAACGTTTCGCTTTTCGACTGAAGCCAAAGGGCAGGTGACGATCGGCACGGCGGGAACCGACGGTTATGTAATTGGTGACGCGGTGCAATTTATACCCGTCGATGACGCGGTTGCTCCACTCGATCTTTCCGAAAAGAAGAGCGAAGATGCGGCGCTTCGCGTGCAGAACGAAGTGTCGCGGCTGGCCGAATCGATTCGTGTGCTCGAAAAGGAATTAGCTGAGCACAAGAAGAATGCGCCTCCAAAACTGCCGATGGCGATGTCGGTGCGAGATCGCGAGATGCCGAGCGACTGTCAAATCCGTATTCGGGGCGAAGTTCGTAATCTTGGCGATGCCGTACCTCGCGGGTTTCTGCAGATTGCGCAGTTCGCGTCGCAGCCCTCGGTCAATCGCGAACAGAGCGGCCGGCTCGAATTCGCTCGCTGGTTGACTGACCCCAGGCATCCGCTCACGGCACGGGTGGCCGTCAATCGAATCTGGCACCATCTTTTCGGCCGCGGAATTGTCGCGTCGGTCGACAACTTTGGCCAGCTCGGGCAACGCCCGACACATCCCGAGTTGCTCGATTATATGGCGAGTGAGTTCGTGACGAACGGCTGGTCGGTCAAGCAGATGATTCGACGCATTGTTCTCAGTCGAACTTATGGCCAGAGCACGGTGGCCGAGGCTGCGTCGAAAGAGATGGATCCGGGCAATTCCTTGTTCACTCGCCAAGTCCGCCGCCGGTTGACAGCCGAGGAAGTTCGCGATGCGATTTTGTTAGTTGCCGATTCGCTCGATCGTTCGATGGCCGAGTCGGCCGTTGCTGGCATGCCCGAGCAAGCTGTGTCGAACTCGAAAAGCCAATCGGGAGGCGCGGCGATCGACGGTAACATGCATCGTAGCGTTTATTTGCCACTGGTCCGTAATGACCTACCGGCAATGCTCGCCGTCATGGATCTGGCCGATCCCGACGTTGTAACCGGACGCCGCGCACAGACCACCGTGCCCACGCAATCGCTGATGATGCTCAATAGCCCTTGGATTCGCGAGCGGGCAAATGAAACCGCGCGTCGTGTCCTGGCCGATTCAACTCTCGAAGCCACGGTGCGTGTGAATCGATTGTATGAACAAGTTCTCGGACGCAACGCGACAGACGAGGAGCAGGCAAGGGCGATAGACTACTTGAGCGGCGGCGACGTCTCGGCCGACGATGCAACGCGATGGACCCGTTTTGTTCAGGCGCTGTTCGCGTCGACCGAATTCCTGTTTCTCGATTGATGGAGACGAATCCATGCCGAGGAGTCAGCCTTTAGACCGCCGGCAAACGCTCCAGGCTGCCGGCTGTGGGTTCGGCTATTTGGCATTGGCCGGAATCTGCAGCGAAGCTGCGCGGGCCGACGCAATTGCGGCGAGCGACTTGCCGGCGCCACACTTTGCGCCGCGCGCCCGTCGGGTGATCTTTTTGTTTATGCATGGTGGACCGAGCCATGTCGATACCTTCGACTTCAAGCCCGAACTACAAAAGCATGACGGCGAGAAGCTGCCCTTTGCTGCGGCGCCGAATATCGAATCTTCGGCCACCAAGTTGAGCTTGCTTGCCTCGCCCTGGAAGTTCAAGCAACATGGCGAATGCGGCCAGTGGGTGTCGGAATTGTTTCCTCACATGGCCAAACGCGTCGATGATTTGTGCATGATCCACTCAATGCATAGCCGCGGCCAATCCCACGGCCAAGCTGTGTGCATGCTCCATACGGGCAGCGACAATTTCGTGCGGCCTTCGGTTGGTGCTTGGGTGTCGTACGGGTTGGGAACCGAGAACGCGGATCTGCCTGCTTTTGTGTCGATCAGTCCGCCACGCGGGCACGGTGGACCTCGCAATTACGGTTCTGCTTTTCTGCCCGCGGCCAACCAGGCGACAGCGATCGGACATTCGGGGCAGAAGATTGCCGAATCGAAAATGGAGTTCCTCGACCCGGGCGATATTAATCTCGATGAGCAACGCCGACAGCTAGCGCTCATTCAAGCGATCAACCAAAATCA
>JAGQOS010000092.1 GCA_020427265.1 Planctomycetales bacterium | reverse complement strand
CGAGCCAAAAAAGCGTTTCGGCTTCTGCAAGGCGTTTGCATCGACGCCACCTGAGAGGATCTTGCCCGAGTTCGGGCATTCCGAGTTGTGGGCGCGGGCCAGCCGCGTGATCGAATCGAGAAAGATCACCACGTCGTGGCCGTACTCGACCATACGTTTCGCCTTCTCGCTCACCATGTCGGCCACTTGCACATGGCGCGAGGCTGGTTCGTCGAACGTCGAGCTGATCACTTCACAGTTCGGACCCTTGACCTGCCGTTCCATGTCGGTCACTTCCTCGGGCCGCTCGTCGATCAACAGCATGATCACGTAACAGTCGGGATAGTTAGCGAGCACGGACTTGGCCATTTTCTGTAGCAGGATTGTCTTGCCGGCGCGAGGCGGGCTGACAATCAGGCCACGCTGGCCGAAGCCAATCGGAACGATCAGATCGACCACGCGCATATCGACTTCTTCCGCGTCGTGTTCCATCACGATTCGCTCGTCGGGATGCAGCGGCGTCAGATCGTCGAACGACACCTTTTGAGAAAGCTTGTTCGGGTCCTGGTAGTTGATGGCTTCGACGCGCAGCAGAGCAAAGTAGCGTTCGTTTTCCTTAGGCGGACGGATGGTGCCCGAAACGGTCGTGCCGGTCTTCAAGCCAAAACGGCGTATCTGGCTCGGCGACACGTAGATATCGTCGGGGCAGGACAGGTAATGGTAATCCGGGCTGCGCAAGAACCCGAATCCGTCGGGCAGAATTTCGAGCGTGCCTTCGCCATACATGAGCCCGTTGAGTTTGACGCGGGCCTTAAGGATCTTGAAGATCAAGTCCTGCTTCTTCATGCCCGATGTCTCAGGGATACCCTCCTGCTCGGCCTCGGCGAGAAGTTCCGGCATGGTCATCTGCTGTAGAGCGGCAATATGGATATCGCTCTGCTTGATTTTCTCATAACGGGCGTCGGCGTCGTCGATACGACGACCTCGTTCGACGGCCTCGACGATTTCTTCGGCCAATGAGAGCGGTTCTCGCTCGTATTCCGACGGCGCACCATTGCCGCCCGAGCCGGCGGATGAGGCGTCGTTCTCGCCGCGTCGACGCGACGTGTGGCGACTTCGTGTTTCAGACATCGTACTCTGCTCCATGCGATAAGAAAGGAATTGGTGGGGGGCCGACGCACGGATGGCGTTGGCGGAGGGTGATTCATCAACGGGAAAAAGGTTCCTCGTTCCTAGTGCGGTATTGGCAATCCTAAGGTGTTCCAGTATTCGATCGTCTGTCGACGGGTTGACTCGATGGAATTCGAATTGTCGATCGTGTAGTCAGCACGTGCCTGTTTTTCACTCACGGACGACTGAGATGCTTCGCGTTGCGCGAATTCTTCTTCGCTCCAACCTCGCAGCAAGGCGCGTGCCAATCGCTGCTCACGCGGAGCGTCGACAAAAACGATCCGATCACAACGTCGATCCCAGCCGGCTTTGTCCATAACGGCGGCATCGAGTACGGCGGCCGGTCGGCCCGCCGACCGTGCGGCGGCAATCTGCGCGTCGAGCAGTTGGCCGATCCGCGGATGCGTTATCCGTTCCAGGTCGGCCAGCGCCTCTCGCCCCGCCGGCGTAGGAGCGAAGACGATCTTCGCGAGCGCGCGGCGGTCAATCTCGTGGTGCGAGTCGAACACGTCGGTACCAAAGCGTTGAAGTATCTGCTGTTTGATCGTGTCGTCGCGCAGCGCCGCATGGCCAGCCGCATCACCATCGAGGCGTTCCGCGCCGAGTTGCACGAACAGCTCGCTGACAAGCGACTTGCCGCTAGCGACTCCGCCAACGACACCAAGGATAAGCATCGTGTATGAATTTCTGACGAACCGCGGCGCATAGGCGCGCGGAAAACGGGCCGATGAAACCTCAGCGATTCAAATAGTAGGAAAAAGAACTAGGTGTGCGTTGCCGTCGAACGTGGCAGTTGCGGTAGGGGGGTACATTGCGCCGCTCCTCCATTGAGCCAACGCTGAAAAAAATCTCTTACGAGAAAAAACCAATAACTGGCTTATGAGTAGCGGTCAGGAATTCCAGGGTTCGCAATCGGCCCAATTCAGGCCCGATTTCAAATCAACCTTCAGGGGAACACGCAGCGCGAGCACCTGAGACATTTCGGCCGAAACCAAAGCGCCCAAGGCGTCGAGCTCCTCGGGTGGGACTTCAAAGATCAGTTCATCGTGGATTTGTAAAAGCATTCTCGCTCGGAAGCCTTCTCGATCTAAACGCCGGTCGATGGCGAGCATCGCCAGTTTGATCAAGTCGGCTGCGGAGCCTTGTATCACGGTGTTGATAGCCGTGCGTTCCGGAAGGTTCCGCTGACGAGAGGCACCCGCGCGAACTCCGCGAATAGCTCGTCGCCGCCCAAGAATAGTTCTAACATAGCCATTTTGGCGACATGATTCCAGCGTTCTTTCCAGGAATTTCTCGACCGTTTCGTACCGAGTAAAATAAGAATCGATGAATTCAGCCGCGTCTTCCTGCGAAATCCCTAATGCTGCCGACAGGCCGTACGCACTTTGTCCGTAAATTATGCCAAAATTCACCGCTTTGGCTGCTCGTCGCATCGCTGAGTCGACTTCGCTGGGAGGCACGTTATATACCTCGGATGCAACCCTTCGGTGGATGTCTTCATCGGCCTCGAAGGCCGCGCAGAGCGCCGCGTCCTCCGAATAGTGCGCTAGCATACGCAGTTCTACCTGCGAATAGTCGGCCGCCAACAACCGCCAGCCCGATTCGGGCACGAACGCGGCGCGAATCTCGCGTCCTTCCTCGGTTCGTACCGGTATGTTCTGAAGGTTGGGATCGCTCGAACTTAAACGCCCCGTCGCAGCGACCACCTGATTGAACGAAGCGTGGATTCTGCCGGTCGATGGATGCACAAGTTCAGGGAGCGCGTCGACATACGTACTTTTAAGTTTCGCAAACTGGCGCTGCTCGATGATCTTTGCCGGCAATGGGTGTTGTGGGGCAAGCTGTGTCAGCACGTCGCTGTCGGTGCTCGGCCCGGTCTTGGTTTTTTTGACGACCGGCAAGCCGAGTTCTTCGAACAGCACTTGAGCCAGTTGGTTGCGCGAGGCGATGTTGAACTCGTGTCCGGCAAGTCGGAAAATTTCTACTTCTAGTTCTTCAAGTTTCGTTTGATAGCGCGCGCTCAGCGAACGAAGATGGTCGACATCAACGCGGATGCCAGTGAATTCGAGTTTTGCCAGCACTTCGACCAAGGGCATTTCGACATTCGCGAATAGCTCATCGAGTTCCGCATCATCCATGGCGGAACGCAAAATTGGCATGAGCCGCAACGCCAGGTCGGCATCTTCGGCGGCATACTCGCAGATGTCGTCGAGCGGCACCTCGTCCATGCGCTTCTGGTTCTTGCCCTTGCCAATGAGATCCGAGATTGGAATCGGGGAATGGTTCAGATGCCGTCGCGACAAGTCATTCAGATTGTGGTTTCTCTCCCCTGCCTCCAGCAAATAGCTGGCCACCATGGTATCGAAACCGACGCCGCGCACTTCAACACCCGCGCCGCGCAACACGATCAGATCGTATTTCAGGTTCTGGCCAACCTTCGCAATCTCTTGGTCGGCAAAGAACGGTCGTAGCGCGGCGAGCGTAGGCTGCAGTTCCAGGCAATGTTCACCGTCGGGTGCGCGCACTGGCAAGTAATACGCTTCACCCTCTCTCCAGGCGAGTGAAATCCCGACCAACTCAGCGAAGCGTGGCGACACACTCGTTGTTTCCGTGTCGACAGAAACTTCGCGCTGTTGCTCGAGGTGCTTGACAAGCGCGGCCAGCTTCGCCGGTGTGTCAACAAGTTGATAGTCGGCTTTCCATTCGATTTGTTTTGATCCCCCCGAAAGCTGAGCGACCTTCTCGCTGTATCCGCGAAATCCATAGCGCGCGAACAGTTCCGCCAGCTTGGGAAGATTGAGCTGCCCTGCCCGTCCCGCATTCCAGTCGAACTCGACAGGCACGTGCTGATCCAACTCGACGAGGCGCCGGCACATCATCGCTATTTCGCGTCCATCGACGAGATTGTCGCGGCGTTTGCCTTTCTTCATCGTGGGGGCTGCCGCGAGCACGCCTTCGAGCGTTTCGAATTCTGCAAGTAGGCTTTGCGCAATTTTCGGGCCGATCAGCGCAACGCCTGGCACTCCGTCGGTCGGATCGCCAACGAGTGATTGGAAGTCGACGACCTGGTCGGGTCGAATGCCCCAATCCTTTTCGAGGTTGGTCTCATCGTAGAGCGTGTTCTTGCGCACGTTGTACAACCGCACGAGCGGCGTGATCAGTTGCCGACAATCTTTGTCGGCCGTGACCAGGCGGCAATGCACGCCCTGTTCGTTGCACAGGCGGGCGAACGTCGCGAGCACGTCGTCGGCCTCGAATCCTTCGTAATCGATGACCGGAACCCCCATCGACTCGAGGGCCTCGCGCACCTTGGGAATCTGCGGTTTGAGTTCATCGGGCATTTCACCGCGATCGGCTTTGTAGGCTTCGAACACCTCGTGTCGAAAAGTCGGGCCAGGCCGATCGAACGCGGCAAAAAGGTAGTCGGGTTTTTTCTCCTCCAGCAGATAAAAGATGTCGCGCACGATGCCATACACGACA
Organism: Planctomycetales bacterium; assembly: GCA_020427265.1. GTDB lineage: Bacteria > Planctomycetota > Planctomycetia > Pirellulales > JAGQOS01 > JAGQOS01. The sequence continues at coordinate 8,708 of JAGQOS010000092.1, read as the reverse complement.
CCGACGCCTTCGCCTGTCGGGCTTGTCATCTCTGGAAGTGCGTGAAAGATTTGAAAAATGAGCGAATGCGTATCGAGGATGTATGCGGTTTTGCCTTCGGGGCTGTTGGCGACCGAGTCCGCCGGTGCATCGCCCGCGACGGCTTCGGCGGCAGCCGCTGTAACGGATTCGCTCGATTGGTCGTCGGCAACATTTTCCACGTCGACCGCGGGCGCCTTAGCTGGAATATCGCCCGACTTCTGGGCGCGGCGTTCCGGTAGATCTTCCATCTCGAATAACGATCGCTGCTGATGCTTGCCCGACATGCGCAGTTGCGGCCTTCCGTAGTCGAAGAGAGTTGCGGGAAGCCAACAATATATAGGGTAGCAACTATTCTTGTCAGCCAGCGGAAAAGAATTCGTCGATACGGCAAGAGAAGCCAGGTAGGAGCTCACCGCCGTCGATCGTTTCACCGATTACTCGAGTAGTAATGTCCGTGAGTGAGCGATAGACAGTTACCGTGCGCAATCTTGGGTCGACGATCCAGAGCAACCGCGTTCCAGCATGGAGCCAAGCTTCAATTTTTTCGTCGACTTCGCCAGTGCGATCCGATGGCGACAGAACTTCCACCGCGAAATCGGGCGCGCACGGCCAATAGGCCTCGCTGTCTTCCCCTTGCCCCTCATTTTCCTTCACGACGAATGCGAAGTCTGGAGCGCGTACGGTGTCTGGATCACGCGTAAGTACAAACCCGGTTTCAGCGCCAAAAGAGACCCCTAGATTGCATTCTCGGATATGCGACATCAACAAACTGCTCACGTTGGCGACAACCCGGCCATGCCTCCAGCCCGATGGCGACATCATGCGCAATTCTCCTGCGACCAGCTCCGTACGTTGACCGCTGCTGGACATTTCGGCAAGTTGTTGGGCCGTCATTGGCGAAGTTGTACTCATACCTTCCACTATAGCAAGTTAGTCATACTACGTAACAGCACATTCACACGGCGACGCGACTATCTCGGCGTTTCCTGTAGTTCGGCCGTGTTTCCTCCGCCGTATTCCGTTTCGCAATACGCGCGCCATGTCGATTCCAATTCGTCCCAGTCCGTGGCAAGGATGGATTCCAAATGCGGCGCCAGGTTCGCAGATCCGCCCAGAGAGAAGGCGGCCAACAGCTTCGGCCAGCACGCGCTGAAGCGATCGTCTTCGATCAGCATTTCCACGACGGTCATGGCTTGCCAATAGCGCTCGTTAGGAATTGAATTGTCGGTGCATAATTCGGCTAGGGGCAAGCGCAGCGAGTCGTCGCCGAGGCCGCGCAATACGATCGCGCGAAAATCGGCCTGAGGGTGGAATCGCAATTGGTAGCGAACGGCCAACCCTTCGTGCAGCCATTGGCCGTGATTCGGTATCCCGGTGGAAAGTGCGACGAGCGAGTGAACGAACTCATGCGTGTAGACCGGACGCAACGTGCCGTATTGATCGCTCCACGACGAGGTGGCGATTCCATGCAGCGTGTAGCCACTCGAACGGGGCGCGGCGGCCGAACTGCCCATTTGCTTAGCCAGTCGGCGAGGAAAGCTGCGATAAGCAGACTCGTTCTCGAATACCAGCAGGGTCGCTGGCGATGCGGAACGCGCTTCGCCGAGATCACGGCGGAGGGTCATGGCGACCTGTTCGAGATGTGTCCCTAAACGCTTGATGTCTAACTCCGAAGCGTCGGTCAACACACGAACACTTGGCGATTCCATCCGGCGGATTTTAGTTTCGTCACCGCTTGGAAAAGCGACTGGGCTCAGGCGGTCGAGCGTCAGCGTCGCCGCGTCTGGGCGGCCCTTCGCGATTGCCACCGAATCGATCACCACGTCGACTGCGTCGCGAAACCAGAATCCGAGGCGAGCGACACGATCCCACTGCGGCACACGACCTTCGCCCCAGCGAAACCAGTAGAGTGGCAACTCAATGCGCTGCCAGCCTTCGTGTTCCAGGACAATCCGCCGCCAGAATCGCGCCTTGCCATCGGCTTCGATGAATTGCACTTCCATGACCGAAGGCACAGGCACACCTGGCGGTGGCTGCCGATAAACCCAAAATGCGAGGCTTTCGATGTCCGACCAGTCGCGCTGCGCGATCGTGCCGGTTGTATACAGACCACCCTGCCCCGCTGTGTGAATGGCGAGTGCCGCTCCGGCCGGAGCGAAGGAATTGGTCGCGGACGCCGGTTCTGGGGCATCGTATGCGGGGGCCGATTTGCGTTCCACTTGTATCGAACGGACCGCCGCCCAACGCTGGGCGAAGGCCGGGTGTTCGAAGTCGAACAGCAATATCGAGTCATCGGCGCGGACCAGAGCCACGTTCGCAACGAGCGTCGCAACGATGGCCAACGATGAGAAGGTGGAGGCGCGAAAAAAACGGCGCGCCAGGTCGCATTGAATCGATGCGTGCGCGGCGCTCCATTGTCGCAACGGCAAAATCATTCCGCGTCGGTTTCCGTTTCGGTATTACCGTCTGCCGCCGGCGCCGCGGCCGCCGGACGACCGGTGGGCGGCATGGCGTTTACGTACCAGCGGCCGTCACTTTGCGAGAACACGATCGTCCACCGAGTTGCGCCATCGCTGGCGATGCAAGTAGCTTCGGCGCGATCGCCATTGGCGGCGGGTGAGCCTTCCAATTGCCCGCCCATGAACTTGGCCTTATAAGTGAATGGCGTTTCGATCTTCATGGGCAGCGAGTCGGTCCAATTACCCGACTTGTCCTTCTCTGAAATATAAACGGTAATATCAGAAAACATTTGGGCCTGCAGGCTGCGGTTGCTGAGCGTCGCTTGCAACTCGCCAAGAAATTCCATTAACTTCGTTTGAAACTGCTGTAGCCCGTCGGGACCGGAACCGGGGCCAGGTAGCGAGAGCGTTGGCATGTCGAGTCCGTAGCTTTCCATGATCTGCTTGAGTCGTTGATCGCGACTCCCTAACGCGACCGACATGCCAACCATTTGGCCGAACATGAAGCCGCCCGATTCGGGTTCCAGGGTCGTCAGGAGTTTTTGCCAGTTTTGTTGCGCGAGTGCGCCGGTGAAGTCGGCGAATGCCGCCTCGGGCGTGTCGGCTCCGCCGGTGAGCAACTTCTTCTTCGTTGCTTCCATACGCTCGACATAGCCCGATGTGCCGCATCCTGTGGATGCCAGCAGCAAGGCCAAGGCAGCGAGACGCGGAATGCGCGGGTAAATTCGATTTACTGTCGCCGATTTCAAGGCAGACTTCTCCTGACTGGGCATCTGAATGCAAGTAGGGGTGCGGAACGGCCGTCGAGCGGAATGGCCATCGCGCGGAACGCTGCCTCGATTATAATGCCGAGTTCGCGCCCCGGTAGCGGCGATTCGACGATCGGGATCGTGGAGATTACGGCAGAATTCTTGAAATCCGGGGAAATCTTGCTCACAAATCGCCCCCCAAATCGGCTAGGACCAGTTTGACGCCTACAATCGGTCCAAATAGAATGGACCTAGGTCGTTGGGCATCAACGGCTTAGAACACATTGATCCAAGCAACGCACCCATTTGCCGCGCGGTCGGGACCACCAGCGTTTCACACCGGCTCCGTGACCGGTTGCGTTGCAATAATACAGGGACAGAATTGCGAATCTATCGGCGCAAGGAATGTGCGCAGTGGGTCCGCATTTCGATCGTTTAACGAACTTCCGCTTCGAGAGGCGAACACATGGCGGCTCGCGAAAATCAGGCCCTTCAAATTGCGGTCATGATCTTCTTTCTATTGGTCGTTCTTTTGGCCGTCATGACGTATCTCTTTTTTAAGAGTTCGGATGAGCGTGCGAAGAAGAACGAAGCGCTGCAAGCCGAGGTTGCCAAGCTCGAAGGCTTAGCGCGCAAAGATCAGGATCAAATCAACAAATACAAAGAGCTGATGGGCTTTACGTTCGAAGATGGTCAGGACGAAATCGTCGCCAAGTTCGACGAAGATATGACCGCCTACTCCGTGGGTTTCGATGGCGAAGCGAAGAATTATCGCACGCTACTACAATTCCTTTACAACGACAAAATCAGCATTACGAAGCGCGAAACCGCCGCCAAGGATCGCGAGCAGGTGCTCAAGTCGCAGATCGCCAAAGTCGAGGGAACGAAGGAACAGCAGATTGTCGAGTACAAGAACAAGACCGAGGAAATTGAAAAAGACGTAACCGGCGAGCGCGCCAAGTTCAACGCGGAACGCCAACGCATTACGCAAGAAGCCGAATCGGTGGCCAAGCAGCTGGCCTCGAAGGACAGCGAAATCTCCAACATGCGAGCCAAGCACACGGCCCAGGTCAAGGCGCTCAGCCAGAAAGTTGGCACGCTCGATCAGTTGAATCGTCAGAAGACAGAGTTGCTCCGTAGCCGCGAGGAAGAGACCTTCGAAAAGCCCGATGGTCAAATCACCTGGGTCAATCAGGGATCGGGAACCGTTTGGATCAATCTGGGCCGAGCCGATTCGCTTAACCGGCAAACCGTGTTCGCGGTTTATCCGACCGACGCCAACAGCGCCACGCTTCCCGACAAAAAGGGAAGCATCGAAGTCACGCGCATTATCGATCAACACATGGCCGAGGCCAAGATCCTCGACAGCAGCGATTCGAACCCCTTGCTACCGGGTGATAAAATTCATTCACCCGTCTGGAACGTGGGCCATCGCGACTCGTTTGCCCTGGCCGGCTTCATGGATGTCGATGGCGACGGCCGTAGCGACCGCGAACGCGTGAAAAGTCTGATCGCCATTAACGGTGGTGACATCGACTGCGAGTTGCTCGACAACGGCGACATTAAGGGGCAGCTCAAGCTCAACACGCGCTACATGATCCTTGGCGATCCGCCGACCGGCAAGGAAAGCAACTCGGCGGTGATCGACAACTATTCCAATTTGACGGGCCAGGCCCAGCAATTGGGAATCGAAACAATCTCGCTCTCGAAGTTTATCAGCCAAACCGGCTGGCGGCCCGATCAGCGCACGGTCAACTTGGGCCGTGGCGCTTCGGCAAGCGATTTTTCCGCCCGTCCGGCCGAAGGCGTCCAACGCAGCAGCAATGCTTCGACACCGGAAACCTTCCGCTCGCGTAAACGCCCCGCGACGACCTTCTAGAGAGCATCCAACGAAAGTGTAGCGTCGTTTCGGCGGGTAATACTCGCAAAAACGTTGCCGGAAACGCTACCGTTAAGTTCGACTCGAACTAGCGAGTTGCCTGCCCTGCCCTTGCGTCCGACTTTGCGCGACGCGTGCTGACTTGATTGCGCGATAATCGCCCGGCCAAGGCCTGGCCAGCACGCATCTTTTCTTGTTGCGCGAATAATCCAAGTCGCACTGAGCGAACATTCTGCGGACAACCCTTTCCCGGTTCCGACTCGGAGGTTCCTCATGTCGCGTCGCGAGTTTCGCGCCCAGCAGGCAGCGCTCATCATTTTCGCTACGTTGAACATCGTGCTTGGCGCGACCTGTTTTTGGCTCTACCCCGAATATCAGTATGCTCGTAAAACGGCTGCCGCCGAGGCGGCCGTCGCGGCCAAGCAGGTCGAAATCACCCGTCAGGCACAGGCCGAAATCGACCAGCTCAAGCAGATCATTGGCCATGCTGCGCTCGCTCCTATCGACGAGATCGAGTCCGCGCATCGCCAGGACAGCGCGCTTGTGGTTTCTAACGGGGCCGAGGCCGTGTTGCGTCCCTATCGGCGATTGGTCGAGGCGCTGTGGATCACGGCGCGCAGCGTGCTTGCGCGCGAGAAAGCAGCTCGCGAGCAGGTCGACCAGTTAGCCGGCGCGTTATCCACAATGGAGGAAGGTCATCGCCTTGTCGAGTCGCGCTTCGACGAAAACACCCATGCCCTGGAAGAACGTCTGCGAGCCGAACGCGACGACTTTGCGGCTGCCCGCAGCCGGCACGAGCACCAGACTCGCGAGTTGGGGCAACTGGTCGACGAAAAGTCGCGGGCTGTCATCGAGTGGCAAGAGTCGTACCGCCAAATGGAGCGGCGTTTAGCTCGCCAACTTGCATCGTTGCAGCACGACTACAATCGTGTCGTCGAGAAGATTCGCGATTTTGAGAATGTCGAGTTTGAAAAGCCGGACGGCCGCGTCTCGGCCAGCGATCCTCACAGCGATCGAATCGTCATCGACCTGGGAAGCGAGGACTTGTTGCGTGTGGGAATTTCGTTTGCGGTCTTTCCGCCCGGCGATGGTCGGTTGGGAACGCACCGCAAGGGAACGATTGAAGTCACGAAGATCCTCGCGGAACATGTCGCCGAAGCACGCGTGGTGAACGATTCGTTGACCGATCCGATTCTCAGCGGCGATCTCATTTACACGCCCTTGTGGCAGCCTGGCCAACGGCGTCATTTCGCGCTTGTCGGACCACTGGATATCGATGCCGACGGACGCGACGACCGCGATCTCGTCGCCCGGTTGATTGAGCGCAGCGGCGGAGTCATCGATGAAGAGCTGACGGCCGCAGGCGACCGCCAGGGTGGAATGACGATCGACACGCGTTTCCTCGTTATTGGACGTGTGCCAAGCGAAAGTAACGCGCGGCGCGAGTTTATGGAAACCTATGGCCAAATGATCGAACGCGCCGACCAGCTGGCCGTCGAACGGATCTCGCTCACCAAGCTGCTCGACCTGGTCGGCTATCGCACTCAATCCCGCGCGAGCTCGCCGCGAAGGCAGTCGAATCGAAGCACGCGGTAATCGCGGCGCGACGGAGGAACCGGCAGACGCCCCGAATCGCGTTGTGCCATGCGCCTACTTGCGAACCCGAGCGATCACCTTTTCGGCCATATCCACGAGCATGCGTGCTTCCTTCGCGCCCGCGCTGGCGACCAACTCGACGGCTTGTAGCAAATGGGACGAAGCGGCTTTCAAGTCGTCGCTCGGCATTGAAGGTTTCATGGCGGCAGCAGCCGGTTTGGCCTTCTTTTTAGCTTTCTTCGTTTTGCCGAGAACGTTGGAAACCATCGAAGCCGGAATGTTCGTGTTGTGTTGCGCAGAAAGCTCACGGCCGATCTCCGTTGGGCCTTTCTTCGGGTGAGCCTTCTTGTAGTCGCGAATCAATTGCGATTTGTTGATATCCCTCTTCGTGCTCGTTTTCTTCGCTGTCGCCTTCTTTGTCGTTGCTTTCTTGGCCATGGTGCTCGCTCCTACGTTGTTAACCTCGTTCCATTCGTCGTGAAACACTCGACGTTTGGTTCGATTGTTCATTCGCCACAACCTTTACCCTAACAAGCCGCGCAGACGGCGGTAAGCCACAGAATGTGTGCCAGGCAGATGGCAATGCGAGGGAGGCGTGCAATCGATCCTCGGCTCACAAAACTGGTTCGGCGATCGACAAGGTCGAGATGGAAACCTTAGGTCGACAGCGCGACCGCGTCGAGCGGCACACCGAGCGAGGCAAGCTTGGGCTTTCGCAATTGAGTCGCCGTTACACCAAAATATCCTTCAATACCCGGCTTGGTTCCACGCCGGTCAGGCGTTGGTCGAGGCCTTGGTACTTGAACGAGAGCCGGTTGTGGTCGATACCCAGTTGGTGCAGGATCGTGGCATTCAGGTCGCGAATGTGGACCGGGTTTTCGACGATGTTGTAGCAAAAGTCGTCGGTCTTGCCGTATTCCACGCCGCCGCGCACGCCGCCGCCGGCCATCCACATCGTGAAGCAGCGACCGTGATGGTCGCGACCGTGGTTGTCCTGCGTGAGCTTGCCTTGCGAATAGATCGTGCGGCCGAACTCGCCGCCCCAAACGACCAGCGTATCGTCAAGCATGCCTCGCTGTTTCAAGTCGGACACGAGCGCCGCGGCTGGCTGGTCGATCGACAAACATTGCCCCCGAATGTTTTTCGGCAGCGCGCCGTGCTGGTCCCAGCCGCGATGGAATAATTGTTGGAACGGCACGCCTCGTTCGGCCAGCCGACGAGCGATGATGCAGTTGCGCGCGAACGTACCCGGCTTCTTCGAGTCGGGACCGTACATTTCAAACGTACTCTCCGGCTCATCGCTTAAGTCGACCAGTTCCGGCACAGAGGCCTGCATGCGAAACGCCATTTCGTATTGGGCAATGCGCGTTTGCGTCTCAGGATCGCCGAACTCTTCGTAGTGCTGCTGATTGATCTCGGCAAGGCGGTCAAGCATCCGCCGCCGCATCGCGCGGTCGATTCCTTCGGGATCTTTCAGGTAGAGCACCGGCTCGGCGCCGCTGCGCAGTTTCACGCCTTGATGTTTCGACGGCAAGAAGCCGCTCCCCCAAAGTCGGCTGTAAAGGGCCTGCTTCTGACCCGGTCCGGCCGAGATCATCACGATGTAAGCCGGCAAGTCCTTGTTCGGGCTGCCCAGGCCGTAGCTCAACCACGCTCCCAAACTCGCCTTGCCCGGCGCCTGCTGCCCCGTATTGATGAACGTGATCGCCGGATCGTGGTTGATCGCTTCGGTATTGACCGACTTGATGATCGCGATGTCGTCGACAATGCCGGCCGTGTAGGGCAGGATCTCGCTTACCCAGGTTCCGTGCTCGCCGTACTTGGCGAATTTGAACATCGGTGCGACACAGGGAAACGATTTCTGGCCCGAAGTCATGCCTGTAATACGCTGCCCCATGCGAATGGAAGCCGGCAACTCCGTGCCATGAATTTCGCGCAGCGCGGGTTTGAAATCAAAGGTATCGATGTGCGAAGGCCCGCCGCACATGAACAAATAGATCGCCC
>JAGQOS010000091.1 GCA_020427265.1 Planctomycetales bacterium | reverse complement strand
CTCGGCATCGGGAAACGCCACGGTGCCCTGGTCGCGTCCTTCGGTCACCACGCTCTTGCCCGCGGCGATGGCCCGTTGCTGCACAACTAAATGCGCCCGTACGCCGGGGTTGGCCGCCGAGTGCCGCGTGAGATCGGTAATCGCCATCGTGCGAATGTCTTTGGTCACGTCGCGGCCGTCGAGCAAGACCCGATCATCGGTCATTTCGATGCGCAAGCCGCGCGCAAAGTTCGCGAGCGCTTGCTCGTCTTCCAGGTCGACGCCGGCTTCGTGCGCGGCGAAGGCCACGGCGCGGTACATGGCGCCCGTATCGAGAAACAGGAAGCCCAGCCGCTGGGCCAATCCCCGCGAAGCACTGCTTTTGCCGGCCCCGGCCGGTCCATCGATCGTTACGATCATGCGAGATTCCGTTTAACCACGTTCCTGATCTTGCGCGGGCCCAACCCACCGCGCTTCGAGTTGCACCCATTCGTGCGGCGCGAGCGAAAGCGGCGCTTGGCCCGCTTCCAAACGCAACTCGCGCAGCGGGTTGCCGGCCAGGTCGGTTTCGTGCGCTACGACGAAGTCGCGAAACGCGGCCAGGCGCACCTGGGCCGACCGGCCTTCGGTTTCCAGTAGGCGCGTGCGAATGCCCACCGGTGCGCCGTCGGCGAACAAAACCGACCAATGCGTGGCCACAACGGCCTTGGAATCTTGATGCAACAGCCATGCGCTGCGCGGGCTGGCCGGTCCGGCGGCGGGCATCGCCAATCGAGCCGCGTCGTGATGCAGCGCCAGCGCCGCGGCGGCCGGATGTTCCAAATCAACGGCGACTGCCATCCGGAACTTGCGCCGCTGCTCGCCGCGCACGAGCAGCAGGGTGTCGAGCATGCGGAAGCCAATCTTCCGATGATACGCCAGGCCGCCGGTCAGCAGCGTGACCGAGCCCTCGGCATCGCGAATTTCGATAAACTCCGGCGCGTCGAACCGCGTGGCCAACGTGGGCTGCGCGCCGCCCAGATGGCTGCGCCAGAGGATGGCCGATTCGTCGCGCCAAGCCAAACGCGAAGCGAAATACGAAGTCCATGGGTCGGCCTGCAACTCGACGGCCGGCTGCAATTCGATCTCCATATCCAACACGCGGCTGCCACGCCACAACCGAAACACCTGGGTGAAGTCGGCCAAATGCTGGCCCTCGTAATCGACCAGGCGTCCCTGGCTGGTGATTTCGCCCAGCGCCGCGCTGGCGGCCGTGACTTCAACACGGTCGGCCGCCATAACGGAATTTGCCTGGCGTTCTTGCGCGGCCGGGTGGTTGCGTTCGCCTCCGCAGAGCACGAGTTGCTGGCTCAAGCGATTGCCGCGCCGTCCGTGCAGATGAATCGACTGCAACGATCCCGTCGTGCGATTGATCACGACCTCGAAAAAATCGTTCCGCAAGCGGTTCTCTTCCGCCGTCGCCACCGACTCGGCAGCCCGCACAGCGGCGGCAGCCGGCGCGTAAACAAACCCCATGGCCGGCACATCGACCACGGCTTCGAGCCGCTGCTGGTTGTCGACCGCGCGAATCGTATCGGAAACGGCCGGCGCGCCGGCAAACCCGCTAAGCTGCACATTCATGCGTCGCGGCGAGCCGGTTGGGTTCACGGCCAGCAACCCAAGTGGTTGGCCGGCGTTCTTACCCAATAATGGTTCGGCTAAGTCGTCGAGGCGCGCTTGAACGCGATCGGCCGACGCTGATTCGGCAGGCTCGACAGCGGCCGACGGCTTAGCGCCCGCGAGCGTGGCGAGCGTTTCGAGTCCTGTGGCGAGGAGCGTTTCGGCGGCCGCATGCTGCAATTCGATGGGCCTGGAAATTGGGTTGTCGCGCTGCGCGTCGACCGCCTGCCGCAGGTAGGGCGAAACGTACTCGTCCGCCTCGAATCGCGTGGACGAATCGACCATCGAACTGGTCTCGAAGAACTCTTCCAACGTCACGAACTTGCCCAACGCCGGCCCCCATTTCGCCGCGCGGCGCAAATCGTGATACCACACGCTGGCATGCCCGGGCCAGTGCGCGAAGGCCACGCAGGCCACATGGTGCATGTCCATCGCTTCGCCGAGCGTGCGGGGAAACGAAAGAATGCTCTCGGGCATTCGGGCGTCGCGCGGAATACAGGCCAGCGCATCGAGCGTTGTGCCGTCGTGGCTCTCCCAGCCGGTCTTGGCTTGCGACCCGGCGGGAAAAATCCCGGCATCGAGCGTGGCGTGCAGCGCGCCGGCATAACCGAGGCGCGAGAGCACGAGCGGCAGCGCGGGTGAAAGACCAAAACGCCGCCGGCCGTAAATTTTCGGGACCGCGGCGAGTTGCTGCTCGAAAACGCGGCGTCCGCGTTCGAGATTATCAAGTAGTTGTTCGAGCGATTGCAGCGGCAATTCCTCTTCCACGTATTCGCCGCCCACCAGGCACACCGATTTGGCTTCGACCGCGTCGCGCAGCGAGGCGAGCGCCGCCGGCGCGCGGGCCGCGAGTTGCTCGAGCGTCGAGCCGGAGAGCATCAGGTTCGTGGGAATCGCGGCATCGAAACTCGCGAGTAGCGCGTCGCCGCCAGTTGTTTCAGCGGCAAGTGTCAGATCGATCAAATACGAATCGACCGGGTAGAACTGGTTGCGCGATTCACCGAGCATGTCGTGGCACACCTGCAATTGCTCGCGGACGGTGTTTTCGTCGCCGGCAACGGCGGCATGGGCGGCCTTCGTCGCCTCGTCTCGAAAACGGTCTTCGTCGAGATTGCTGTAGTAACGCATCTGCCGCGTGAGCAATTCGACGAGCAAAAAGGCGATGGCCAACGCCCAGAATTCGGCAACCAGATCGGCCGAAATTTCCGGCGGCGCGGTATCGGCCGCAGCGAAGACCTGGGCCACGACTTTCTCTCGGCTGCCAAATTGTTCGAGCACGAGCGCCGCCGACTGCTGGGCGCGGTCGTTCCAACCGGGTTCGAGTTCATGGCGGCTCGCGCCCGGGACGAGCGCGATCAGGTCGTGCAGTTCCGAGGGTGGATCGTCGGCTCGCCGCCAATCGGGCGGGGCGCCCAGAGCGGCCATTACGGCCGGATGCCAGAGCGCGGACCAGGCCACGAGCAGTTCGTGGGCCTCGTCGCCGAGTAAATGCACGGGGAAGTCTTCGAGGCTATGGCAGGGGAGCAGGATCGTGGCGCGTTGAAATTTCATGCGAATCGAGCAGAGCGATGCGGAAAACGGGCCGGTGAGCGGTTCCCCGGGACGGCGGGCTCAGCGGGCTCAGCCTCGAACCGGCCAACGGGCCAACGTATCAGAATAGCCGCTCGGCCGAGGGTCGTCGAGCCGCCGCGCCGTTTCGCAGGGCCATGCCAGAGGCCTGCTGAGCGAACGTTTCCTCTTGTGCAGAGAGGACTTAAAGCGTGTCGTCGGCTTGAGGCTTCGTTGACACGAGACTGGCCTTTTCACTAGAATAGAGGGTAGGAACAGAGTATCTTAGTGCGACGTAGCGGATCAGCCAGCGCGCCCGTGGGCCGCTCGCGATGCGCGGACGCGCTTGACGCTCCGTTTCCTGCTATTCTGGAGCGTACATCAAGTACACACCGCGTCGACTCGTCGTCCTTCGAGCGAAGATTTTCGCACGCCAGCGCACCGGTCGAGCGCGATTGGTTTAAGTCAACCGACGGATCGGCATTTGTCGTAGAGGGAAACTCGCAGCCATGCCTAAGAGCGATGCCGTTTGGGGAATCGACATTGGCCAATGCGCCCTGAAGGCGCTGCGCTGCCGGCCGCACGAAAGCGACCCGAGCAAAGCGGTTGCCGACGCCTTCGATTACATCGAATACCCCAAGATCCTCAGCCAGCCCGAAGCCGACCCCGAGGAGATGATTCGCGAAGCGCTCACGCAATTCCTCTCGCGCAACGAAGTGCGCGGCGATTGGGTGGCCATTTCGGTTTCGGGGCAGAGCGGGTTGTCGCGGTTCATCAAGCTGCCGCCGGTCGATTCGAAGAAGATTCCCGACATCGTCAAGTTCGAGGCGAAGCAGCAGATTCCCTTCTCGCTCGACGACGTCGTGTGGGATTACCAGCAAATGCAGGGGGGCAACGAGGCCGACGGCTTCGCCCTCGATACCGAGGTCGGCCTGTTCGCGATGAAGCGCGATCAGGTGTTCCGCACGTTACAGCCGCTCGACGATGTCGAGATCGAAGTCGATTTCATTCAGCTTGCGCCGCTATCGATCTACAATGCGATCGTCTTCGATCAAATGTACGATCTGCCGCCGGCCACGGAGATCGATTCCGAGAAACCACCCGAGTCGGTCATTCTGGTTTCGATCGGCACGGACAACACCGATCTGGTTATTACGAACGGCTATCGCGTGTGGCAGCGCAGCATTCCGCTGGGCGGCAACCATTTTACGAAAGCCGTTTCGAAAGAGCTGAAGCTCACGTTCGCCAAGGCCGAACACTTGAAGCGCAACGCTACGGAAGCCGACGACCCCAAAGCCGTGTTCCAGGCGATGCGACCGGTGTTTAACGACATGCTGACGGAAATTCAGCGTTCGATCGGCTTTTTCAAGAACCTGGATCGCAGCGCGAATATCACTCGCATTGTCGGCTTGGGCAACGCCTTGAAACTGCCGGGCCTGCAACGGTTCCTGTCGCAGAATCTCGACATGGAGGTGGCTACGATCGAAGACTATCGCGGCCTGGCGGGCGGCGTGGTGACGACGTCGCCGATTTTCAAGGAGAACATTCTCAGCTTTGCCGTGAGTTACGGTCTTTGCATCCAAGGGCTGGGCAAGGCCGCGTTGGGCACGAATCTGCTGCCGCGCGAGTTTGTTACCCAGCGGCTGATTCGCGAAAAGAAACCGTGGGCCGTGGCCGCCGCGTCGGCCTTGCTGATCGGCTGCACGCTCAACTTCCTGGGGCATTGGGGCGTGTGGCATTCGGCGCACGAAGACCGCTACGCTTCGGTCCGCAGCGCCGCGCAGGCCGTTTCGACCCGCTCGAAAGACATGCACGCCAGGTTCGACGAAGCGCAGCAGCGTTTCGACGAACTGAACACAATGGGCGACAACCTGGTGAGCAACGTCGAAGGACGGTTGCTGTGGCTCGAATTGTACAAGGCCATCAAACAGGCGCTGCCGCACGACCCCGTGCTCGAAGGCGAGGAAAAGCCGCCCATCGGGCAGCGCCGCGAACTGCACATCGAATCGCTCGATTGCGAACATTTCGACGAATTGTCCACCTGGTATCAAGGTGAGGTCGAGAAGCTCTACAAGCGAGCCGGCGAGTTGAGCAACGGTGAAGAGGCCGAGCAACCCGCGGCCGCGGAGGGCGAAGAAGATCCGGATGCCGCTGCGCCGCCGGTCGACGCAACGCCGCCCGCCGAAGGCGAAGCTGCCGCCGAAGACACCGGCCCCTCGGGTCCTGGTTGGGTGATTCAGTTGACCGGTTATCATTATTTCAACGAAGACCGGAACCACGAAGGCGCCACGTTCGTGCGCGAGACGCTGATCAAGAATCTCAAGGACGGCGTCGTGCAACTTCCCGGACCGACACCCGGCGAGATGGAAGAAGTCTCGATGAAAGAGCTCGGCGTGGGTTATCCGGTTATCGTGCGAGCGCCGAAAATCATCAAGGTCGATCTGCAAAAACCCGCGCCACAAGGCGCGACCGGCACTCGTGCCCCCGGTGTTGGCGAAGGTGGAACCGGCCCCGGCCGAGCGGCCGAAGACATTGTGAGCGTCAAACGATTCGACTTTGTTGTGCAGTTCGCCTGGGTCGAAACACCGCCGAGCGCGCGCCGCGAGGCCAAGCAGGGCGAATCGGAAGAACAACCGCTCGACGCCGGCGGCGGTGTCGTGCAGGCGGGATTCTAGGAGCAACCGGCCATGGAAAAACTCAAAATCTTCCTCGCCGCCCTCAAGCGTCAGCACTTTTGGGTGCTCGGCCTGGTGGTTGTCTTGCTCGGCGTGATCGCCTGGAGCACGGCTTCGGGCACGCTGTCGGAAGAATTCGACAAGAACAGTTCGAGCATTTCGAGCCTCAAAGACGAGCTCGATCGCATTCGCAACACGTCGCAACACCCCAACGACGCGGTGCTGGAAGAGTTTCAGGCCCGCAATACCGAGCTACAGGAAGGTGTCCGTTCGCTGTGGCAAAAACTCTACGACCGCCAGCGAACGACCGTGCTCTTTTGGCCGCGCGCGCTTGGCAGCGACTTCATCGACCGTATCAACAAGATGAAGTTCGCCGATACGGAGAACGAGATTCCGATCAACTTCCGCGAACGCTATCAAAACTACGTGCGCGAACGTTTTGAAGAATTGCCCGATATCGTCGATGCACAGAAGATCAGCGAGCGTCAAACCAACACGGGCCGCGAAGGCGCCGGCATGGTGGGCGAAGGCCGCTTGCCCATGGAAGATGTCGACGAGAAAAAATACACCGTGACCTGGAACGGCCAGGAACTCATCCAGCAAAAGCTCGTGTGGGAGGAAACCCCCAGTTCGCTCACCGTTTGGGTCACACAGGAAGACTTGTGGGTGTACGAAACGCTGCTGCTGATTATTCAACAGACGAACGAAGAAGTGATGAAGACTTCGCCGCACCCGGCTGTTTCGGTCATCGAAGCGCTCGAGGTCGGTCGCGAAGCCTCGCCAGGCAGCGTCACAACCGGGCGCGTGCTGCGCGTTACCGGTAGCGAACCAGGCGCAGGTGGGCGGGAAGAAATGTCGGCCCCCACGTATTCCGGCGGCGAGCAAGAATTGTCGATGGGCCGCTATGGCGGCGAAGGTGGGCCGGGTGGCCCGAGCGCCGACGACACGCTGCTCGACGGACGCTATCTGAAGGCCGACGGCACGCCGCGCCCGGCGAGCGAAGAAAACGACACACCCGAGTTCAAACGCTTGCCGGTCCGCATGGTGTTGGAAATGGACGAGCAGGCGATTCCGCTGTTGCTGGCCCAATGCGGCAGCGCTCCGCTGCCGGTGGAAGTTCGCCAGGTGCGGGTCAATCAAGATCGGTCGGCCCGCGGGCGCAGCGGTGGCGGCAGCATGCGCGGCGGCGAAGAAGGTGGCGCGATGGCCGGCGGCCAAACTACAACCATCGAACCGAAGGTTCAGCACGAAACGGTAACGATTCAGGGCATCATCTATATCTTCAATCCGCCCGATAAAGAAAAGCTCGGCATTACCGACGAGCAACTCGCGGCAGCCGAAGCGCCGGCCGCGGCCACGGAACCGGCTGCTACGGAACCGGCTGCAACGGAGCCAGCCGCCGAACTGGCGCCGGCGGCAGGCGATCCCATCGACGAGGCCACTGGCGAACCGGCCGCAGCACCTGCTGCCGCACCGGCCGATGGGGCCGCCGCCGATCCGGCCGCAGAACCCGCCGCGGCCGCTGGCGATTTGCCGGCGGAAGAACCAGTAGCAGCAGAGCCGGCCGCCGCGCCGGCTGGCGAGTGATCTCGCGCATAGCAGCAATTCGGGGACGAGAAGCGAAGGGCGAACACAAAGGAGCAAAGTCATGGCGAAGATGAAGCTCAACATCGACTGGAAGGCTTTCTTCCTGGGGCACGGCGAGAAACTCGTCGTGGGCCTCGTTTCGCTGCTGGTCGTCGTGCTCGTGTGGCAGGCCATTCAACGCGAGGGAATGCCCGCCGGCCAGGAGCCCGAAGACATCTCCAGCCGCACGCAACAGGCGACACAAACCATTGAAAACACCGATCCGGACGAAGCGCCGATTCCTGAAGTCGAACCGCTTGGCGAAGGTGTGATTCGGCCGATCAGCCTCTACGGCTACGTCTCTTCGAGCCGTATCAATCCCGATGTCTTCGAACAACGGCCGCTGCGCGGCGATCCCGCGATGCTGGCCGTTTCCGATTTGGAATTGAGCACCGGATTCGGCCCATTTGCCGTGCCCGATCAGGGCGGTGTTGGCGGCGGGCGAGAAATGATCGAACCGCGGCTCGAACGCCCGGGCCTGGGCGGCGGCGCAGCGCGTCCGAACTTGCGCGGCATTCGTGGCGGCGGAGGCGGTGGACTGCTCGAAGGCGCCGAAGAATTTCCCAACCCGCTCGAAAACGGCGGCCGTGGTCTCGGCGCCGGCCTGGCGCAACAGCGCACTCGGCCGCTGCCACCTTGGTTTCAAATGGGCGGCAACGCCATGCGCGGCGCGCGCGTGGAAGGCCGCCGCTGGGTGGTTGTGAACGGCCTAGTGCCGATCAAAAAGCAGCATGACGAATACGAAAAGGTCTTTCGCGAAGCCGAAGGCTTCGACGCCGCGCGCGACTTCCCCGATTATCTCGGCGCCATCGTTTACCGGGCCGACGTGACCAATCTGCCGGCCGGCCAAGAGCCGCAATGGCAGTCGATTTTCACCATGCAGCCGAAGACGATGGGCGAAGTCCATTCGCAGCTTGCGCGGCAGGGCGGACTGGAGAACGACCTGGTCGAACCGCAATTCAAGCACGACATGCTCACGTTTCCGCTCGGTCCGCTGATGATGACTTCCTGGGGCGACGACGCCAAGCATAGCAAGATCCCGCGAGCGCCAACGCCTCAAGAATTGGCCGAACGCGAGCGTCAGGCGGCTCAGCCCGTGGGCGTGGAACCGGAGGAAGAAAAGAAGCCCGAAGACGACTTCCTCGGCGGTGGCGGCGGCTTCGGAGGCGAAGGCGCCCGCCGCGTGGGCGGTCGACGCGCCGTAGGACGCGTGAACATGGCCGAAGGCGAAATGCCGATCGCCATGCAGCGCGGCGCGCGCATGGGCGGCGAAGGAATCATCGGCGCCGGCCAACCGGGCGAGGAAGAAGTCGAGAACCTGATGTTCCGCTACTTCGATTTCGACGTGCGACCCGGCCATCGCTATCGCTACCGCGTGACGCTGGTCATTCGCGATCCGAACAATCCCGACCCCAACAATCCGGCCGCCTTGCCGAAGAAATTCCTGGACCTCGCCGTGGCCGAGCGCGTGGCGAAGTCGAAGGGCTACCTGATGGTTCCCATGGCCGAAGGCCAGGCCAGCGAGGCGATTAGCGTGCCGTTCGACGGCGACGTGTTCGCAGGCGAAATCAAGGCCGCCCCGCCCGGCTCGTTCTATAGCGAGGCCGAAGCGACCGTGCTGGTGAAGGAATTCGACGAGCAGTCGGGCCGCACGATCGCCGCCAAGCGGCAAATGCATCGCGGCAGCGTCACGATCTTTTCCCAAGACATCTGGGTGCCCGATCCGGCGCAGCAGCAGCTCGTGTTCATTGAAGGGCAGGAGTTCAAAAGCGAGTTTGTACTGCTCGACCTGTTTGGCGGCGACCGTATCGATGAGCCGGGTGGCGAATCGCGCGGCGGACGACCACCGATGCTCAACACGCTGACGAAACCGGCCGAGATGCTCTTCCTCGACTCGGCGGGCAACCTGATCGTGCGGCGCGAAATGGAAGATTTAAACGAGATCGCCCTGCACGACGAACTGGTGAAGGTCGACGAAGCCGCCCCCGGCGGCGGCGGCCTGGTGCCGGGCCGCGGGGGCGAAGAAGAAATGATGTTCGAAGGCGAGGGCGGCGTGCTCTTCGAAGGTGAAGGCGGGCCACCCCGCCGTACGCAATCACCGCGCCGGCGCACGACCGGCAGCGAGCGGTAATTCGTGGCGAATTAAATCCGCACTCGCCGCCAACCGCCTCAGCTATTGCGAGGCTTCTTGCGCCGGGTCGATCTCGCGCACAAAGATGTTGCGCCAACGGATTTCACCGCCGTGCGTTTGCAACTGAATCGGTCCGCTCTCGAAGAGCGGTTTCTCGCGATCCCAAAAGTTTTCCAACGGCACGGCGTCGACCACCAGCTTGTCGTTGAGCGTTACGGTCACGACATCGCCGACCATTTTGATATGAAACCGGTTCCACTCGCCGAACGGCTTGTCGGCCAGGACGAGCGCCCGATTGCCGGCCTTCTTGTTGTTCCAGAGCGAACCGGAACCTTCCTTCGCGCCGATGTTCCACTTGCCGCCGGCTTCGGTCGTGTCCCAAATCTGCACTTGGGGCGTGCCGCGCAAATAGATGCCGCTATCGGCCTTGGGCACGGTCTTGTAGTCGATCCATAGTTCGATCGAACCGAAATCCTTTTCGGTCGTGGCGTACACGCCGTGCCCGTCGTTCACGAGTTCGCCATTTTCCACGCGCCAGTGCTGGCGGAGATCCTCGTTGTTTTTCTTAGTCATTTCGGCCCGCTGTTCGTCGGTCATTTCGGCCCATTTGTAAGGGCTGAAATGCCCCATGCCGCGCCACCCTGTAAGGTCTTTGCCGTTGAAGAGCGCGACAAAGCCCTCGGGCGGCTGATTGTTTTCCTGGGCGTCGGCGAGCGAAACAACGGCAACCGAAAGCAGCAGAGCCACGAGCGAAACGTGCGAGATGTTCATGCGGGTAATCCTTGGTGTGTGTGGAAATGAAAATATATAGCCTCAAGAAGTACATCAACGGAACGGATCTAGTATCGGAGGAAGCGGAACGAAGCGATAGGGCGACAGTCCCCAAAACTCGACCGCTAGTTCACGGTAACCTTCGGCGGATCGACGAAGTCGGCCGACAAGCGGGCCGCGTCGTCGGCCGACAGTTCACCGGCTTGCAACCACACGCGGTAGTTCACGTCGAGCGGTTTGGCTTCGTCGAGGTCGTAGAAAAAGTAGGAACCGAACCGGCCATAGTCGCGCTCGCTGTAACGCGCCGGCTTGGGATTCTGCGGGCGATCGAGATACACGGCCGTGTAGCGTTGGTCGCCCAGCACGAAGCTCAACGCGTTCCAAGGCCGGTTCTCGCACTCGTCGTTCCCCTTCGACCAATTTCGCGTTTCGCCCGGCTTGCCCTTGCCATCGGTGCGCACATAGTAGGACTGACTGCTGGTCTGCGCGGCGACTTCGACATGGGCGCGGAATTGAAACCCGGCGTGCTGCGGATCGCCGTCGACATGGATTTTGCCGCCGGCCGATTCGAGCCGCGAAGCGAACTCGATCAACTGCGCGTCGCCCACACGATAGGCCGTCATCTCGCGCGTTTCATTGGCGAAAATTTCACCCTCTTGGCCATGCCAGCCGATCCGCAGCCGGTGACGTCCGAAGACTTCGCCGGCTTCACTCTGCTGGAACTCGTCGTGCGAAAGGTACGCCTTGCCGCGACAATGCCAGGTGTCGGCCGATTTGCCATCGCCATACGAGATCCGATTGAACCCATAAAAGAGGCCGCGATGATGCGGAAAACGCACCTTCTCGGAATACGGCTCTTCGCCGGTCGGTCCGTTGGTCACGATCCGCTCGCCGGCGGGATCATACAGATGATGAAACACCTTGTACGTTTCGAAACGCGCGTGCGACGACGACTCGTCGAGCGGCCGGTACATGTAACGCAGCACCGGTTTGCCGCCGTCGGAAAGTTCCGTAAACACGCCGGGTGTATCGCGCCATGCGAACTTTGGGGCGGGCGCGGCTTTGCCGGGAACCTTGCTGGCCGCGAGTTCCAGCGATTGCCCAGCCTTGAGCTCGTCGATCACGATCGTGAGCTGCCGGCGAATGTGACCTTCCTGAGCGGCGGGGGCGTTGCTAAGCAAAGCCGGTTCACTGAGTTGGGCGGTGAATTGCCGCCCGTCGGCCGCGGCCAGCCGCAACGCCTGCTGGTCGGCCCAGGATTGCGGCAATTCCACAACCGTCGAAACGGGCGTCTGCCGACGGTCGTGCTGGCCGGCTTCGATCGTTATCTTCAGGTCGTCGGCAGCGCGCGTCGGCGCGGCGAAGCACAAAATCGCAGCCGTCGTCGCGACGGCACAAGAGAACGAACGCAACGAGAGCATCATGGCGGGCTCCGAATGTATCAGGTGGGATCGAACAGGCGAGACCACCAGCATAACGGGCCGCGGGGCGCGTCTCAACGAATTTTTCGATCGCGCGGAAACCGATTCCACGGAAAAAGACTGACGAATTGAGGAGTGGCGTTCCCGGCCAACAAATTCCACCGATCGCCGTTGCCAGATCAAGGCCCGATGCGCTATCATAACACATCGACTGTCGTTGATGTGTTGCATATCCGTTCCCCGAGGTGCTGCATGTTACGGATTGAACTCGACAAGACGGCGGCGTACTGCGATGGCTTCTCCCGACGCAGTTTTCTGCAGCTCGGCGTGGCCGGCATGGCTGGAATTGGCCTGGCCGATGTGCTTCGCGCCCAGGGAACCAAGCCTCGCCAAGCGAGCGCCAAGTCGGCGATTCTCATTTGGCTCGACGGCGGTCCGAGCCACCTCGATCTCTACGACATGAAGCCCGACGCTCCGCGTGAATATCGCGGGATCTGGAATCCAATTCGTACCGACGTTCCCGGCATAGAAATCACGGAGATGTTTCCGCGGCAGGCCCAAGTGGCCGACAAGTNCTCGATCGTCCGCTCCCTGCATCACAACACGGGCGATCACTTCGCTGGCGGACACCGAATGCTAACGACCAAAGATCTCGGCGTGAGCGGCGCGAACACGGCAGGGAAGTTTACCTCGATCGGCGCGATCGTTTCTCAGCAGCTTGGGGCTCGCGAGCGCGGCATGCCCGCCTATGCCAGTATTCCCGTCGCCAGCAGCATTGGCCTTTCGCCGGGTTACTTTGGCGGCAATTGGCTCGGCGCGCAATACGACTCGTTTCAATCCGGCGGCGATCCTAATCAACCGAATTTCCAGGTCAACAATCTCAAGCTGACCTCCGGCCTTTCGATCGAGCGGCTCGACGATCGGCGAGATCTGCATCGCGCATTAGATCGGATGTCGCGCACCGTCGATGCCAATCAACAATTCCTGGTGCGCGATCGGTTCGACGAAGAAGCGTTCGACTTTGTCACGGGAAACCGCGCGCGAGACGCCTTCAACCTGAGCCTGGAAGACGAGCAAATCCGCGACCAATACGGACGCCACAGTTGGGGGCAAAGCACACTCTTGGCGCGGCGTTTGGTCGAGGCGGGCGCCACGTTTGTTACCGTGCATTATGGCGGCTGGGATCACCATTGGGATCTGCAAGCCGGCATGGAAAACTACCTCCCGCGCGTCGATAGCGCCGTGGCGACACTGTTCGCCGACCTTGATCAGCGCGGCCTACTCGAATCGACCCTGGTGATTCTCTGCGGTGAGTTCAGCCGAACCCCGAAAATGAACGACGGTGGCAACGGCGGCGCGCCCATGAGCAAAGGAACACCGGGCCGCGACCATTGGGGCGAATCGATGTTTTGCCTTTTGGGCGGAGGCGGCGTGCGCGGCGGGACGATCGTCGGCTCGACGGACGCCAAAGGAACGGCCCCGCAATCGAGGCCGCTGCGTCCCGAGAATCTTCACGCCACGATTTATACCTGCCT